>NZ_JBARCR010000852.1:0-5755 GCF_049794275.1 Trebonia sp. | reverse complement strand
TCGGCCGCGCGCAGCAGCGCGGACACGGCACCGACCGCATCGGCACGCCGCAGGGTCCATTGCGCCGTCTCTTCGAGCAGGCCCGCGATCTTCTCGTCAGGCTCGACGGCCGCTTCACCCAGATGCCAGGCGCGGCGTTCGGGCTCATCCGCCAGCTGGGCGGCTAGCGCCCGGTGGGCCCGGCGGCGCTCGCCGCTGGTGGACAGCTCGACGATCGCCGACCGGGTCAGCGGGTGGCGGAAGACCAGCCGGCCGGTGCGATCGTCGACGCGCACCAGCCCTGCCTGCTCGGCGGGAGCGAGGTCTTCGATCTGCCGCGGCCCGGCGGCGGCCTGCAGGACGCGAAGGTCGCCGCTGCCCTCCAGTACCGCGAGCAGCAGCAGGCGACGGGCCGGCTCGGGAAGATCCGCGGCCCGGGATGCGAACAGCGCCTGCAGGCGCCGGCTGAGCGGGAGAACCACGGGCAGCGCCTCGGCCGCAGCGCGCTGCGCGCCGCTGAGCATCGCCGGAAGCTCCAGCAGCGCCAGCGGGTTCCCCTGGGCCTCCGCCACCACCCGTAGGCGGACCCTGGGCGCCAGCTCTGGGAAGCAGGAGCTCACCAGGGCGTTCGCCGCCTGCTCGTCCAGCGGCCCCAGCTCGTGCTGCGGCAGCCCGGCCCGCTCGAAGAAGCTCTCCTCGCCGGGCCGCAACGCGGCCAGGAAGCCGACCCGGCTGCCGGCCAGGCGGCGCGCCACGAACCCGAGCACCCCGGCACTAGCCCGGTCCAGCCACGGCAGATCATCGACGACCATCAGCACTGGCCGGGCCGCGGCCGCCTGGAGCAGCACCGTCAGGGTAGCGGTGGATACCAGCAGCCGATCCGGCGGCGGCCCGTCCCCGTAACCAAGGGCGACGTTCAGCGCGTCCCTGTGCGTGGCACCGAGCCGCTCGAACTGGCCAAACACCGGAAGCAGCACCTGGTTCAGCCCGGAATAGGCCAGATCGGCCTCGAACTCCACCCCACCCGCGCGCAGCACCTGGATGCCGGTCTCCTCGGCCGCATCGGCCGCCGCGTCCAGCAGGGCCGTCTTCCCGGCGCCCGGCTCCCCCACGAGCAGGAACGCCCCGCCTTCCGCGGCCGCCTGCTCGAGGAACCCCGCGAGAATCTCGAGTTCCCCGTCACGCCCGATCAGCGCCGTGGCCTGATCTGTCATGGAGGCCACCCCTCATCCTCTCCCCGGGCGGTCCCACGCCCTCGTCTCCATACCACGATGCTGACACCTTGGCCGGGCGCGAAAAACAGGCAACTCGCGAAGGCTTTCTTCGGCACATCTGAAGAATCCAACCACGGGAAGCCGTGGGCGCTAGCTGACCGCAGCCGGAGATGAAAGACAGTCATTTGACAGATCCGGCGGGTCCGTTGTCAGGTCATGATCACAGGTGGACAGATCTAGGAGCCCTCATGCCTGACCCGAACCGCTTTACGCAGGGCCCGTTCGCCCCGGTTGAGGAGGAAATTACCGCATTCGACCTGCCGGTTACCGGCGCCCTGCCAGCCGCGCTGAACGGCCGTTACCTGCGCAACGGGCCCAACCCGCTGGGCCTGGACGACCCCGCTTACCGGTTCCGCGAAGGGCACTGGTTCCTTGGCCCGGGCATGGTGCACGGGGTGCGGCTGCGCGACGGCAAGGCCGAGTGGTACCGCAACCGCTGGGTCCGCTCCGAGCAGCTAGCCGAGGCGATGGACGAGAAATGGCCCGCCGGGCCCGTCCACAACGACATGGACTTCGCCGCCAACACCCACATCATCGCCCATGCCGGACGGTACCTGGCCACCGTGGAGGCCGGCCCGCTGCCCTATGAGCTGTCCGGTGAGCTGGACACCATCGGCCCGTACGACTTTTCCGGCACCTTGCCCGGCGGCTTCGCGGCCCATACCAAGCTCGACCACGCGACGGGCGAACTGCACGCCATCGCCTACTTCTGGGCCTGGGACCACGTCCAGCACGTGATCATTGGCACCGATGGCACGGTCAGCCGCACGACCGACATCCCGGTCGCCGACGGCCCGATGATGCACGACTTCGCGCTCACTCCCGGCTACGTGGTCCTGCTCGACCTGCCGGTCACCTTTAGCCTGGATGCGGCATCGGCCGGGCTGAAGCTGCCCTATACCTGGAACCCCGCCCACCAAGCCCGGATCGGCCTGCTGCCGCGCGGCGGCACCGCAGCCGGCGTCCGCTGGTTCGAGGTGGACCCGTGCTGGGTCTTCCATACCCTCAACGCCTACGAGGACGACGGCGGCCGGGTCGTGGTCGACCTGGTCCGGTACGCGGGCGCCTACGACGTGTCGACGATGTCCGGGCCAGGACCGCTGACGCTGGACCGGTGGATCATCGACCCGGCCGCCGGGAAAGTCGCCCAGCAGCGGCTGGACGACCGCCCCCAGGAATTCCCGCGCACCGACGAACGGGTGACCGGCCAGCCGCACCGCTACGGCTACAGCGCGGTCATCGCCGCCGTCGGGCACGCCACCATCTCACCCGGCGGCGACTTCGCCGACGAGGCATTCAGCAACGCGCTGCTCAAGCATGACCTTGCCGCGGGCACCGCCCAGGCCCACGAATTCGGCCAGGACGCCACCGCCGGCGAGGCGGTCTTCGCTCCCGCCGCGCCCGGTGCCGCCGAGGACGACGGCTACGTCATGGCCTTCATCCACAATCCCGACCGCGGCGCCGCCGACCTGGTCCTCCTCGCCGCCCAGGACTTCACCGCCGAACCCATCGCCCGCGTCCACTTGCCCATCCGGATTCCGCTCGGCTTCCATGGCAGCTGGGTCCCCGACCAGTAGATCCCGCCGAATGGAGAAACGCGATGAGCATCAGCAATACCACCCGCGCGGGTGGCCAGTCCCGGAGCTTGATCTTGACCGCGATGATCTTCGCGGTGGCGATGACGTTCATCGATCAGACGATCGTGTCGATCGCCGCGCCGACGATCCAGCATGCCCTGGGGTTGTCGTCCAGCGGGATGCAGTGGGCGATCAATGCCTACCTGCTGACGCTGGCGGCGTTGTTCGCGTTCGGCGGGCGGCTGGGTGACATCGCCGGGCACCGCAAGATGGTCGTGCTGGGAGTGATCATCTTCGCCGCCGCGTCGGCGCTGTGCGGCGCCACGCCGGCCGGCGCCGCCGCGGAGACCTGGCTGGTGGCGTTCCGGGCGCTGCAGGGCGCGGGCGGGGCGATCATGTTCCCGGCCGCGATCGCCATCGTGGTCGAAACCTTCGACCTGCACTCGCGGGGCCGGGCGCTGGCGTTGTTCTTCGGCATCGCCGGCGCCTTGACCGCGATCGGCCCGATCGCCGGCGGGTACCTGATCGAGTGGACCTGGCGATCCATCTTCTGGATCAACATCCCGGTCGCGCTGATCGCCCTGGCCCTGATCGCCATCTCCAAGCCGGCGAATGAATCCCGGCCCGCCCCGATGGACTACCGCGGGCTGGCCCTGATCGTCGGCGGGGTGGGGCTGAGCGTGTTCGGGTTCCAGCAGTCGGCGCTGTGGGGCTGGGGCGACCCGGCCATCTGGGCCACCATCGCCATCGGAGTGGCCCTGCTCATCGTGTTCTACGCTGTCGAGGCCCGGACCGACTCCCCGCTGATCAACGTGCGGATCTTCCGCAATCAGGCGTTCTTGGTGGAGAACATCATCCTTGGCATCGCGATGATGGCGTTCATTCCGGTGTTCTTCTTCGCCGCTTTGTACGGGCAGATCGCCCTGGCGGAGAAGGCGACCACGTCCAGCCTGCTGATCTTGTATTTCTTCTTGGGGTTCGTGGTCTGCGCGCAGATCGGCGGCCGGATGCTGGACCGGGCCGGGGCCAAGCGGCCGGTGGTGCTCGGCTGCGCGCTGGCCGCGGTCGGATTCGGGCTGTGGGCGTCCAAGGCGACCGACCTGCACGTCGGCGCGCAGGTCATCTACATCGTGATGGCCGGGGCCGGGATGGGGCTGATGCTGGGGCAGGCCAACACCGATGCGATCAACCGCGCGTCCCGGTACTCCTACGGCGAGGCCACCGGGATCACCCAGACCGTCCGCAACTACGGCGCCAGCCTCGGCTTCGCCATCTTGGGCACCCTGCTGATCACCCGGTTCCGGTCCGCGATCACCGCCTCCCTCACCAGCCAGGGCCTGTCCGCCCCGGCCGCCTCTGCGCAGGCAGCCAAGATCGCCCAGCTGCAGGGGGGCAACGGGAACGTCACCGCGATCCCGCAGTTCATCCGCGCCAACTTCGCCGCCGCCACCCGCGACGTGCTCTACGGCATGTGCGTGATCATGGCGGTCGCCGCGTTCGTCGCGCTGCGCGGGCTCAGGCGAGGCGTCCAGGAAGACACGACAGCAGCAGGAGCCGGGCTCAGCGACGAGTTGCCTGACGAGGACTCGGGCACCGATCGCGACCCGGCCTGGCGCTAGGCCAGCAAAGAAGGAGAACGTAATGCCCGTCATCGTCGTGACCCGGCTTCGGCTGCGAGACCCCGCACTGCTGGATGAGTTCTTCACCGACGCCGTCGCCGCCATCGAGCAGGCCATGAAGTCCGAAGGCAACCTCGGCGCGGACGCGCTCGCCGACGCGGACAACGCCTGGTGGAGCGTCACCGCCTGGCAAGAGCGCCGCCTGATGCAGGCCTACGTGGACAGTGAGCCGCACCTGGGCATCAGCGCGCGGCTGGACCACTATTGCGACGAGGCCACGTTCGTCGACTGGGAGCAGGCCAGCCCCGCCCTGCCGGACTGGCAGACCAGTTGGCGCCACCTCACCGCCGACGGTAAGGCCGCCGACCTCACCCATGCGTCGACCGCCAATCAGACCCTCGATTTCCCCCCGCCCGTCCAGCCGCCTGCCAGCGTTTCCTGAAGTGGGAGGGCAAAAGGGGGTGTGCGACACGAAAGTAGGGGTGCTTGATCGTGCCTGCGTGTGCTTCTAGTCTGAGTTAGGTTCTTACTCAGGTTGGAGGTGCCGGTGCCGGACGAGCCTGACCTGGCCGGGCTGGAGGCCCGTCGCGCCCGGCTGTATGCCGATCTCGGCCTTGTCGGTGATTTCCGCCGCGGGGCCTTGAACGCGGTGCGGCGCAAGTGCGGCAAGCCGAATTGCGCCTGCGCGCGGGCGGGGCATGCCGGGCACGGGCCGCAGTACAACCTGACGAAGTGGGCGGGCGGCAAGACGGTGACGGTGCACCTGCGGCCCGGCCCGGAGCTGGATAAGGCCGAGCGGGAGGTGGCCGAGTATGAGCGGTTCCGGGATCTGGTGGGCCAAGTGACGGAGGTGAACGAGGCGATCTGCGAGGCCCGGCCCGCCGCGCCCGGCAGCGCCGCCGACGAGGACCCCTCCGGGCCGGGAGGGGAAAAAGGGGGCTCCGGGCGGCGCTCGCGGCGGAAAAGTCCGCCGAGATAGCGCGGCTGGCAGCGGAAGCCGCGCGGGCGCTGGGCTGCGAGGCCGGCCTGGAGGCCGCCGAGACGGTGATCCGCGCCGGGATGCTGAAGCTCGGCGGCGGCATGCTGGGACAGCTGCTGGCCGCCGACCCCGGGCACCGCGGCCCGCGGGTCCCGTGCGGGCAGGGGCATGACGCGGAGTTCGTCTCCTACCGGGACAAGGTCATTGACACGGTGCTCGGCCCGGTCACCCTCACCCGCGCCTGGTACCACTGCGCGGCCTGCGGGCACGGCTTCGCCCCGCGCGATGCCGAGCTCGGCGTGGCGGGCACGTCCATGTCCCCGGGGC
>NZ_JBARCR010000851.1:0-8106 GCF_049794275.1 Trebonia sp. | reverse complement strand
CGGAACACCGTCTCCATTCCGGTGGCGGACGCCCCGGTCACCCGGTAGTCCGCGTCCGCCGACTCGCCGTACTTGCGCACCGTGAGGCCGCGGCCCGCCGCCGCAGCGGCCAGGTCCCGTGCCCCCGGGTCGTCGGCGCAGGTGACGAGCAGCCCGCCGGGCGAGATCCGCGCTACGAACGCCCTGAACGACGCGCGGTACGCCGCCGCCGTCCCGTAGTTGTCCAGGTGGTCGGCCTCGACGTTGGTGACGACCGCGGCGTCGGGAGCCAGCATGAGGAACGAGCCGTCGCTCTCGTCGGCCTCGGCCACGAAGTCGGGGCCCGCGCCGTCGGCCGCGCCGGTCCCGGTGGCGGCGAGGACGCCGCCGATCACGTAGCCGGGGTCCGCCCCTGTCTCGCGGAGCACCGTGGTGATCATGGACGTGGTGGTGGTCTTGCCGTGCGTCCCGCTGACCGCGATGACCCGGCGGCCCGACATCAGCGCGGCGAGCGCCCCGGCCCGGTGCAGCACCCGGATGCCGCGCCGCCTGGCCTCCACCAGTTCCGGGTTGTCCTGCCGGATGGCGCTGGACACCACCAGGGTGTCGGCGTCGCCCAGGTGGGCGGCGCTATGCCCGACGTGCACCCGGGCGCCGAGCGCCGCCAGCTCGGTGAGCGCCGCGGACGCCGCGGAGTCGCTGCCGGACACGGTGACCCCGCGGGCCAGCATGATCTTGGCGATGCCCGACATGCCCGCGCCGCCGATGCCCGCGAAGTGCACCCGGCCGAGCTGGTCGAGCGGCACCGGTTCGGTGGGGGTCACCAGGGGCATCAGCAATCTCCTCGCTCACGTGAACTGTTACCGGCACCGGCAGCAGTCTTCTCCCGGATCACCGGTTCTGCCGGTGCCTGCCTGGCGCCGGGGAGTGCGGGTCTGCCGCCTCGGCGGCCGTGGCGTCCTGGGCACCCTGGGCGGCCGCCTGGGGGCCCCGGTTCGCCGCCGCCTCGGTGGCGACGTCGATGACCGCCTTGGCCAGCCAGCGGTCCGCGTCCCTGCGGCCGAGCGCGGCGGCCGCCTCGGACATGGCCGCAACCTGGTCGATGTTGGTCAGCACCGGCAGCAGCGCGCCCTTGATCCAGTCGGCGGTGAGCTCATCGTCCTCGACGAGCAGGCCGCCGCCGCGCTGCACGATCGGCAGCGCGTTGAGCCGCTGCTCGCCGTTGCCGTTGGGCAGCGGGACATACGCGGCCGGCATGCCGACGGCGGTGAGCTCCGCGCAGGTCATCGCGCCGGCGCGGCACAAGGCGAAGTCCGCGGCGGCGTACGCCAGGTCCATCCGGTCCACGTACGGCACCGCCACGTACGGCACGGTCCCGCCCGTCGACTGGGCTTCCGCGGCGTTCCGCGGGCCCGTGATGTGCAGCACCTGCACGCCCGCGGCGCGGATGGCGTCGAGCGCCCCCGCCAGCGCGCTGTTGAGTGACCTGGCGCCCTGCGAGCCGCCGAAGACCAGCAGCACCGGCAGGTCCGGCCGCAGCCCGAAGTGCGCGCGGGCCTTGTCGCCGACCGCGAACCTGTCGAGCTCGGCGATCTGCCGCCTGATCGGCTGCCCCAGGTACTGTGCGTTGCGCATCTTGGTGTCCGGGTGGCCGGTGAAGACGTGCGTGGTGAAGTGCGCGCCGAGCCGGTTGGCGATGCCCGGGGAAGGGTTGGCCTCGTGCACGACGATCGGCACCTTGTGCCGCCTGGCCGCCAGGTAGGCCGGGGTCGCCACGTACCCGCCGAACCCGACGAGCACGTCCGCGCCGGTCCGCTCCAGCACGACTCCGGCCTTGTGCACGGCGCCGGCCAGCCTGCCGGGCACGGTGAGCAGCTGCGGCGTCACCGAGCGCGGGAGCGGCACCGCCGGGATGAGCGCCAGCTCGTAGCCGCGCATCGGGACCAGCCGGGTCTCCAGGCCGCGTTCGGTGCCGAGACACGTCACCTCGATGGTCCGGTCCGCTTGCCGAAGCGCGTCGGCGAGCGCGAGCGCCGGCTCGATGTGACCGGCCGATCCTCCGCCGGCTAGGACGACCCTCATTACGATGCTCCTCGCTCGTCGGCTGCCATCGTGGCGCCGCGGGTGCCTGTCACCCGCTATCGCGGCGCGTCCCCCGGCCAAGCCAGCTTAGAACGCGGGACGCCGCGCCGGGGCCGCGTGCGGCCAGCGCCTCGCTGGCGCCTGGCGACCGCCGCGCAAACGACATGAGCATACCGAGCGCGACCATCGTCACGAGCACAGATGACAAGCCCTGGGACACCAGCGGGAGCGGCACGCCGGTGATCGGGACCACGCCGACCACCGCGCCGATGTTCACCACCGCCTGGATGACGATCCACGAGGTGATCGCGGCCGAGCAGAACCGGCTGAACGAGTCGGGGGCACGGCGCGCGACCCGCAGCCCGGCGAACGCCAGCCCGCCGTACATCGCGGTGACGCAGAGCGTGCCGATCAGGCCGAGTTCCTCCCCGATGACCGCGAAGATGAAGTCGCTGGTCGACTCAGGCAGCCAGCCCCACTTGATCTTGCCCCCGCCGAGCCCCACGCCGAACAGGCCGCCGTCGCCGAGCGCGACCCGGCCCTGAATGGACTGCTGGTTCGACCCCACCGGGTTCGTGTTCGACGTGTCGAACAGGCCCGTGACCCGCTTGATCCGCCAGCTCTGCGTCACCACGAGCAGCAGCAGCACCATCCCCATCAAGATGAGCAGGACGCTGAACACCCGTCCCGGGGCGCCCGCGAACCAGAGCAGCGCCAGGAAGACGATCAGCAGCACGAACGTGGTGCCAACGTCATCGCCGGCCATCACCAGCAGGGCGAGCAGGCCGGTCCCCGGCATGAGCGGCACGAGCATGTGCCGCCAGTCGGCCAGCATGCCCATCTTCTCCTTGCGGGCCAGCAGATCCGCGCCCCAGACCGCGAGCGCGAGCTTGGCCAGCTCGGAGGGCTGGAACTGCAGCGGCCCCAGGGCGATCCACCGGGAGGCGCCGTTCTCTGTCACGCCGACGCCGTGGATCATGATCAGGCACAGCCCGATGATCGCCACCGCGAGCAGCGGATAAGCCGCCGCGCGGAACAGCCGCGGCGACGAGCGCGCCGCGACCCACATGAGCGGCAGGCCGATGCAGACGCCGACCAGCTGCTTCTCGAAGTCCGAGTACGGCGACAGGCCGAAGGACAGGTCGATCACCGACGCCGACGACAGCACCATCACCAGGCCGAGCGCGAGTAGCAGCGTGGTGATGCCGACGATCAGGTAGTACGGCGTGAGCGGCCGGTCGAGCAGCGCGCGCCAGGCGCGCAACTGCTCGCCGAACCCTGGCAGCCGCGGCACGGGCCGGCCGGCGGCCGCCCCAGGCGATTCGGCGTCCTCACCGGTCTCAAGCGTGTCCTCCACCGCGCGGACGTACATGCCTTCTAGTGTCCGCGCCGCCCACTCCCATACCGGGAACATCCGCCGCGTGTCGCGCAACTACCCCGCGATTGCCGGCCCGGGGACGGCCTTCGCGGCCCGGCCCAACGTGCCCGATGCGACATCCACCACGTAAGAGTGTGGACGATGTCACATCGACCACCTTCGCCGGCGGCCGGAGGGACGCGGTGGAGGGGGGCCGGGGACAATGGGGGTCATGGACTTCAGCGCTGAGGCGCGGCTCGCGCACGCGGGAACCGAACGGACGCCGGGCGCGCCGCTCGCGCCGCCACTGCTCGCCACCAGCACCTACGTGTCGCAGGGCGAGCCTGACCCGGAGCGGGGCTACGGGCGGATGGCCAACCCGGGGTGGACGGCCGTCGAGAAGGCGCTCGCGGCGATCGAAGGGCCGGGGGCGGTCGCGGTGAGCTTCGCCTCCGGGCAGGCCGCGTCGATGGCGCTGATGCTCAGCCTGGCGGCAGGCCGGAGCAGGATCGTGTTCCCGCCCGACGGCTACTACAACACCCGCGCCCTCGCGGACAGGCTGCGGCCGCACGGCGCCGAGGCCGTCGTGGCCGACCAGCTCGATCTCGCCGCCGTCGGCCAGGCGCTCCGCGCCGGCCCGTCGGTGCTGTGGGCGGAGACGCCAACCAACCCGTTGCTGCGGGTCGCCGACCTGTCGGCGCTCGGCGAGCTGGCCGCCGCGACGGCGGCACCGTTCGTCGTGGACAACACGGTCGCGACGGCGCTGCTGCAGAAGCCGCTGGAGTTCGGCGCGCTGGCCTCGATGTACTCCCTCACCAAGGCCATCTCCGGCCACTCGGACGTGCTCGGCGGCGCGGTCGTCACCAGGGACGAGGACCTGGCCCGTGACCTGCGCGACTGGCGCACCGCGGGCGGCGGCATCCCGGGCCCCTTCGAGTCCTGGCTGGTCCTGCGCGGCATGAAAACCCTCGACCTGCGCATCACGCGCCAGTCAGAGAACGCCTCGAGAATCGCCGACTTCCTGGCGGCCCACCCCCGCGTCACGGCCGTTCACTACCCCGGGCTCAGGCCTTCGGCCGCGGCGAAGGCACAGATGCCCAGGGGCTTCGGCCCGCTCCTGTCGTTCGAGCTGGCCGGAGCGGCCGCGGACGCCGACGCGGTGGTCGCCGCCGCTCAGCTCGTGGTGCCGGCGACGAGCCTCGGCGGCGTCGAATCCAGCTGGGAACGGCGCGCCCGCTGGGCAGGCGAAACCGCCCCCGAGACGCTCATCCGCCTCTCCGCTGGCATCGAACCCGTCGAGGACCTGCTCGCGGACATCGGCGCGGCCTTGAACGCCTAACCCGAGCCCCGAGCCACTGACTTAGGAGCAGCAAGTTACGCGCTTCTTGCTGTTATCGCCTCTTTGGCGTAATTATCTGCTCCTAAGTGCTTGAGGTCTTTGCCTGGTCCCGGGGACGGCTTACCGGCGAGGGGACGGCGGCCGGCCTGAGCCCGCTGATTTCATGATCACGAAAGAAAAGTACGCGCATAGGAGATTTTTCTTTCGTGATCATGCTCAGCGCCGCGGCGGTGCTTGAGTGCGCTCAGGCGGAGGCGGTCAGGCGTTGAGGATGCGGGCCTTCTGCTGGTCGAATTCGGCGTCCGTCAGGACGCCGGCGTTCTTCAGGTCGCTGAGCTGCGCGAGCTGGGCGAGCCGCTCGCTCATGTCGGTGGAAGGCGCCTGCGGTGGCGGCGCGGCCTCGGGTGGCGGCTGCGCGGCAGGCGGCGGCGCCAGGCCGGCGCTCTGGTCCTGCGCCGCCCACCGTTGCTGTTGCCTGCGTTGTATCCGTCCGTGCACGGAGCTCGCCACTGCCACCGTCGCGGCGGTCTTCAAGATGCCCACGGTAATCTCCTGTCAGCTGCGGTCAGGAACGCTCGGCGGCGTCCAGGGCGGCCACCAGGTCATCGACAGGAATCCCGCCGTCCTCGATCAGGCGGGCGCCGCTGCGCCGCCAGCCGTCGGCCAGGCGAAGGATCCAGCGGTTCTCGTAGACGATGACGGCCGCGGCCGAGCCGGGCCTGATCGCCGCCGAGACGTGCTCGACATCGGCGGCGTCGAGCAGGCCTGACGAGGCGCCGCTCCAGGCGCCGATACCGGTGCCGTCCGGCTCGCCGAGTTCGGCGGCATCGGCCTTGCGGGCATTGCCCGCGGCGTCCTTGACGATGAACTCCGCGTCCAGGATGCGGATGGTGCCCTGGGTGACGAGGGACAGCAGTTCCCGGAGATCCGCCGCGCCGATCCGTCCGTCAGGAAACTCGACCGCGAGGAAATCGACCGGGCCGATTTCATCCTCGCGTGGCTCGTATTCGCTGGGCCGCACGTTCCGATCGTGCGCTGAGACGCGCCGCAGGTCATCACCCATCCAGGGTGACGGGCGCTACTTCGGGAACCAGCCTACGTAGAAAATGCCAAGGCCAAGGGCGACGAACATGCCGGCGATCAGCCAGAAGCGGACCACGATCGTTGTTTCCGCCCAGCCGGCCAGCTCGAAGTGGTGCTGCAAGGGGGCCATCCTGAACACCCGTTTATGGGTCAGCTTGTAGGAGCCGACCTGGATCGCCACCGACAGCGTGATGATCACGAACAGGCCGCCGAGCAGGACCAGCAGCAGCTCGGTCCTGGTGATGATCGCCAGGCCGGCCAGCGCGCCGCCGAGGGCGAGTGAGCCGGTGTCGCCCATGAAGATCTTGGCGGGCGGGGCGTTCCACCACAGGAACCCGAAGCAGGCACCCATCACGGCCGCGGCGACCACCGCCGCGTCCAGCGGGTCGCGGACGTTGTAGCAGTTCTGCGCCAGCGCGACCGTGCAGTCGTTGCGGTACTGCCAGTTCCCGATGATCACGTACGCGGCGAGCACCAGGATGGCGGCGCCCGACGCGAGGCCGTCGAGGCCGTCGGTGAGGTTCACCCCGTTGGAGGTGCCGGTGACCATGACGATCACCCAGATCACGAACAGCAGCGAGCCGATCGAGACCCCGAAGTCGGTCAGGAACGAGAGGTGTGCCGACGCCGGCGTCAGGTCGTACCCGTCGGGGAAGTGCAGCGCGAGGATCGCGAAGATCGCGCCGACCGCCGCCTGCCCGAACAGCTTGGCGCCGCTGCGCAGCCCGAGGCTGCGCCGCATGAACAGCTTGATGAAGTCATCGATGAAGCCGACCAGGCCAAGGCCGGTCATCAGGAACAGCACGAGCAGGCCGGAGGGGGTCATCGGGTCATTGGTGAGCCAGTGCCCGAGCAGGTAGCCGATCAGCGACGCGATGATGATGACGATGCCGCCCATCGTCGGCGTGCCGCTCTTGCCCAGGTGCGCCTGCGGGCCGTCGGTCCTGATCTGCTGGCCGAGCTTGCGCTTGCGCAGCACGCTGATCGTCGGACGGGTGCCGAGCAGCGCGACGACCAGCGAGATCGCTGCGGAAAGCAGGATGGTCTTCACGGTGCAGCCTCCGCCAGTAGCCTGTCCGCGACTTCCCAGAGCCCGGCAGACTTGGATGCCTTCACTAGTACGACGTCTCCAGGTCGCAACAGGTTGTCAAGCGCCGCGACGGCGCCCGCCGCGTCCGGCGCGGCGATGGCTTCGCCGTGCCAGCCGGTTTCCGCGCGCGCGCCGTCGAGCACGGGGCGGGCCTCCTCGCCCACCGCGATCAGCCCGGCCACGCCCGCCTGGGCGGCGAGCCTGCCGACCTCCGCGTGGCTGTCGTCCGCGATGTCGCCGAGTTCGGCCATGTGGCCGAGCACGGCGAACCCCCGCCGGCCGCCCCGCGCCAGGTGCCGTAGCGCCTCGATCGCGGCGCGGGTCGAGTCAGGGTTGGCGTTGTAGGCGTCGTTTACCACCAGTACCCCGTCGGGCCGCTCGTGCAACTCCATCCGCCGCCTGCTCCGTACGGTCGCCGCGCTCAGCGCGGCGGCGATGGCCTGGGTGTCCATGCCGAGTTCGGCCGCGATGGCGGCGGCGGCCAATGCGTTGGACACATGATGGGCGCCGTGCAACCGCAGCGCGACGTCCGCGCTGCCGCCGGGCATCAGCAGCCGGAACGAGGCGCGGCCCAGGTCGTCGAGGCGAATGTCCCCGGCTCGCACCGAGGGGGAAATGGGGGGCGAGGAGCCTCCCATGCCGGGGGGGATCGCGGTGTCGCGCACGCCGAACGTCACCACGCGGGCCGCCGTGCGGGCCGCCATCGCGACCACCCGCGGGTCGTCCGCGTTCAGCACCGCCACGCCGTCGGCGGGCAGCGCCTCCGGCAGCTCGCCCTTCGCCTTCGCTACCGCGTCAAGCGAGCCGAACTCCCCGGCGTGCGCCCGGCCGACGTTCAGCACCGCGCCGATCCGCGGCGGCGCGATGTCGCACAGGGCGGCGATGTGCCCGATGCCGCGGGCCGACATCTCCAGCACGAGGAAGCGGGTCGAGGCTCCGGCGCGCAGCACGGTCAGCGGCAGGCCGATCTCGTTGTTGAACGAGTCCTCGGGGGCGATGGTCGGCCCGAGGTGCTCCACGACCTGAGCCGTGAGGTCCTTGGTCGAGGTCTTGCCCGACGACCCGGTGATCCCGGTGACGGTCGCGGCGGGCAGCCGGCCGAGCACCCCCTTGGCCAGCGCGCCGAGCGCGACGGTCACGTCGGGGACGACGACCGCGGGCGCGCCGGGCACCGGC
>NZ_JBARCR010000850.1:0-2814 GCF_049794275.1 Trebonia sp. | reverse complement strand
TGCTGCCGCGGGCTCACTGGGCCATCTGGGCGGCAGCAGTGGTCCTGCTGCTCGCCGCGGGGACCGGGCTCGGGACGCTGCTGCGCGGATCGGACACGCTGGGGCCTACCCCGCCGCCGCCGCCGCCGTGCGTGAGCCAGCAGCCATCCGGCACACCGCAGGTCTGCGTCAGCCAGGTCTACGGGGACGGCCTGACGGTCTACATCGTCCACGGCAGCGGTTACCCCCCGGACCGGCGGGTCACGATCAGCCTGGCCGGCGTGGGTCCCTCACTGGACCGGCCGGTGACCGACCGGCAGGGCACGTTCAGCTACGCGATCGACCAGGGACACTATTTCTTCCGCGGCCCGATTCCGCTGGGGAAGTACACGGCGGTCGTGACCGCTCCCGGTGAGCGCAGCGCCAGCGTCAGGTTCCAGGTCGGCGCGGGTCCGTCGACTGGGCCGCCTGGCCAGCCGCCCGCCCCGTAACTCCCGGCTCCACCACAGGTCCTCCTGCCTCGAGCACCACGCGGGATCGGACAGCAGGCCCAGGTCGGAGGCGGCGATCACGCCGTGCTCGATCAGCACCCGCACGGCGACCTCATCCGACAGGCGGACGCCCGGGCCCGCGAGCCCGCGGTCGGTGATCTTGCGGCGCAGCACCTTGAGATGCTCGGCGACTCGCGCCGACAGGAGGTCGCGGTACTCAGGGTCGGTGTCGAACCTGTCGAGCTCGTGATGCGCGCCGGTCGCCTCGAGCGCGGCTCTGGCAATCTCCGGGGTGCGCGGCAACGGCGACGTCGCGCTCGGGTCGAGCAGCCACGGCCGGCACCACATCAGCGCCACCAGGAACAGCTTGGTCATCGGATCCAGGTAGAGCGGCAGCAGCGTGCCCTCGCTGTCCACCGCCGCCTCGTCGGCGTCGGCCGTGCCCGCGGGCCGCCGCCGGTGCCGGCCTGGGACGGTCACCGCGATCTGCAGCCCGTCGTCGAGCATGGCGCGCGAGCCGACCGTGGCCGTTCCGGCGTGGACGAGCCAGCCGCCCGCGGGGTCGCCGTCGCCGTCCACCCGCGGCAGCCGGATCCGGTAGCCGTCACCCGCGACGTAGAGCGCGTGGGTGCGGCTGATGTTGGCGATCCAGGCGCCTTCTGTGGTGGCCGCGATCACGCCGGCACGCCGGGAGAGCCCCCTCCCGGCTGAGATGGCCAAGTCCACTTCCGGTCCTCGCCCGAACACCAGCTGGCTGCCGTCGGTGAGCCGGATAACCTGGCCGGACGCAGTGCTGACGTGCGCGGCCACCGAGCCAGTCTAGGCCGGGCGCCGCGGCGGCGGCATCCCTGAGTTCGGGGATGGCGGCAGCCGCGCCGACGCGGTTAGCTCATCACGGGGCGCCGGGCACCGTGCTTGGGGAGCCACTCGTTGGGGTGGGGGGACCAGTACCGGGCGGGGACGAGTGGGGACCCCGGATCGACCCGGTACCACGGGTCATTCCAGTGTCCGGCGCCCCCACCGCCCGCGCCCCTACGCGACGCGCAGGCGTTCTAGCCTGACTCGTTCCGGTGGCAGCAGGTGGGGATCGGTGAGCCGCTGCCGGACGGCGGCCGCCAGCCAGTCCCGGTCCACCGGGCCTGCCGCGGCCAGGAAAGACCTGGTGAACAGCGCCTGCACCGTCCGTACCGCCGCCGCGCTCAGACCCGTCGGCGGCACGCTGGAGAACCCCACGATCACCCAGGTCATCGCCACGTCGGCGACCGCAGGCCCGCGCGCGGCGCCTTCCCAGTCGATGATCCGCGGGCCGTCGGCCGTGAGGATCACGTTCTGCGGATGCAGGTCCCGGTGCAACAGCACCTGCGCCCCGTCCCCGTCGCCGAACGGCGCGGGGAGCCACTCCAGCGCCGGCACCGCGTGCACCACGGCGTGCAGCCGCGCCAGCAGCCTGGCCTGCCGCCGGAACGCCAACGGCCGGCGGCCAAGCACGGTGAGCATGGTCGGCCCGTCCGCCCGCTCCATCACGATGTCGCACCCGGCGACGTCGAACACCTCAGGCACAGGCACCCCGTGCGCCCGGGCATGCGCCATGACCTCGGCCTCCCTGACCACCCGGTCCGCCGGCCGCCCGTCCCGGTACCGCCGCAGCACCCGCCCGTCCCCGGCCTCGTAAACATCCGCGCTCCGCCCGCCCGCGATCAGCCGCCCAGGCCCCGCCTCCGCCATGCCCCCGAGTCTCCCACCCCCACCACCCCGAGCCACTAAAACCCTGTCCCGCTGACCACCCCGACCCTGTTGGCGTCCCGGCACCGCGCACCACGTGAGGCATCCTCACTCCCATAACACGAGCCGCTCCCGCCACGTCCGGCGCCCGGAGCTGGATACCTAGGATTACTTTGTGCACGAAACAACCACTTGTGACCGGTCACCCCACCCCGAATATGGTCATTTCATGCACAAGGTCCACGCGAGTGAGTCACGTGACCAGTGAGGATCGCCTGTGCCGCATTTGGCGCTCGGGATCCACGCGCAGCGCCACTTTGCAGCCGGCATGACCACCTGTGACCGGTCACTCACCCTGGAAAGTGGTCACGCCGGCTGCAAAGTCGACGGAGGCGACTGATGTGTCTAATGGGAAGTCGCTCCCGGCCACGTTCGGCCGCCCGGCAGCATGCCTAGCCAACGGAAGTGGCTTAAGCGGCCGATGGCGACCGGGCTTCGGCGGGCGCCGCCGGGCAACAGGCTTCGGCGGGGTCGGCAGGCAACAGGCTTCGGCGGGCGCCGCCGTGCATCAGGCGTCGGCGGTCGGGCGACAGGCGTTGGAGGGGCTGCCGGGCATCAGGGC
>NZ_JBARCR010000849.1:0-2978 GCF_049794275.1 Trebonia sp. | reverse complement strand
GCGCCACCCACGCCGTGCTCGCCGACGTGACGGGTCCGCCGCTGGCGCGGGCCCTGGACGGATTCTGGACGCCAGGCCTGAGCCAGGCGCGCCTGCGCGCGCTCGCCGCGCCGTCCGCGACGCCAGCGACCCCGGATCTGCTACTGCGAATGTTCGACCCGCCGCCGGTCACAGTGCGCGGCAGGGACCTCCGCGACGTCCTGGCGCCTGCCTACGAGCAGCTAGGCGCCGACGACTGACCCGGCCGGGTTACGCCGACCAGGCGCGCTGCATTGCCTCGGGGAGGCCCCACCAGCCGAGCGGGGTCAGCCGGTCGTCTTCGTCGATCGCGCCCAGTACGCTCCACATGGCGGTGACGTGCAGGAACAGGCCCTCGACGCTGAGCTCGTCGAATTCGTCGAACTCCTCGAGGTCGTCGGCGTCATCGAAGTCCCCGAAGCTGGCTGAGTCCGGTTCCTCCTCCAGGTCAACTTCGTCCTCGTCGTCTTCGTCGTCCACGTCCTCGAAGCCGGCCAGCTCGCCAGGATCGAAGTCACTGACGTACCTGGCGAGGTCCGCGGCCGACGCCGGCGTGCCAGGTCCGCCGGTGATCAGCGCCGACATGACCGCTAGCCAGTCGAAGTGATCCAGGGCGGCGACCGCGGCCATCGCGGCGGACATCTCGTCGGGCTCGTCGTCGTCGTCTTCGTCGTCGGGACCGTTGTCCTCGGCGCCGAAGTCGAGGTCTTCGTCTTCGGCCCACTCCATGGCGCGGGCGAACTCCTTGTCCTCTTCCGAGAGCGGGTCACCCTGCGGGGAGGCCACCGAGGTGGCGAGCGTCAGCCACATCTCTGTGTCATCCGGGGGCAGCGCATCCGCGTTCCGCCCGCTGAACGAGATAAGCATCTGCCCGGGCCAGCCGGGGCGGGCGATGTCCGCGCGCAGCCTGGCGGTCGCCGCTACCAGGTCGGCGGCGGGCAGCGGCCTGTCGCCTGCGGTCTGGAGCATCGCGCGCAGCGCGGACAGGGCCTCCTCGTCAGCCGCCGCCCAGTCGGCGAGGAACGCCTCGTCCTGCTCGTCGAGCAGCGCCGTCATCGGCACCCGGCCATCGGGCAGCGGAGTGGTCATCCACTGCTCCTGCAGCGTGAGGTATTCGCGGCGTTCCCCAGCGTCCCCCGCGGCCAGTTTGTCCGGGTCGATTCTCCCGGCGGCCAGGCACTCCTCCAGGTAGCTCACCAGCCGGACGTGCATCTCCTCTTGGAGCGAGCTGCGCTGGGCCGGCTCCTCCCAGACGTGCAGGCCGATAATCCCCGTCGGTTCCGTTCCGGTGGCCTCAAGCCAGCCGTGCACGTCCCCGAACGTCGCCTCCTGATCCCTGATCTTCTGCAGGATGGCTTCCGCGGAGTCCCAGAACGGCGCGGACAACGGGTTGCCGGCCGCGAGCAGGCCCCGCCTGAGGCCGGGAAGTGACCTGAGCGCGTCGTCTGGCGCCACGCTGAGCAGTGCTATTGCGACATCGCGCCGCCGCAGTTCACCGAGCGGGCGCCCGGCGAGCTCAGCAACACGGTCAGCTTCGAGTTCCACGCCTCGCAGCGTACGACGCCCAGGTCCCACCGCGCACTGCCCTCCGTCTTCCGGTAGCTCTTACAACTCGGTCCGGCCGCCCAGGTACGGGCGGAGAACCTTCGGAATCTGCACCTTCTGGTCTGCGGTCTGGTAGTTCTCGACGAGCGCGGCGAGCAGCCGCGGCGTGGCGATCGCCGTGTTGTTCAGCGTGTACGCGAACTTGACGGTCCCGTCGGTGTCGCGGTACCTGATGCTAGCCCGGCGGGCCTGCCAGTCGTGCAGCGACGAGCAGCTGTGCGTCTCGCGGTACGCGCCAAGCGACGGCATCCAGGTTTCGATGTCGTTCATCCGGTACTTGCCCGCGCCCATATCGCCGGTGGAGATCTCTACCACCTGATACGCCAGGCCGAGACCCTGGAGCAGGTGCTCGGCGGCGTCGAGCAGCTCGGCGTGCCACTGGTCGGATTCCTCGTCATCGGCCCTGCAGATGACGAACTGCTCCACCTTCTCGAACTGGTGCACCCGCAGCAGCCCCCGGACGTCACGGCCGGCGCTGCCCGCCTCCCGGCGGAAGCACGGCGAGATGCCGGCGTACCTGATCGGCAGTGCCCTGGCGTCGAGGATCTCACCGGCATGCAGCCCGACGAGGGCGACTTCCGCGGTGCCAGCGAGGTACAGGTCGTCGGCGGGGATCGCGTAGGTCTCTTCGCGGTGCGCAGGGAACTGCCCGTTGCCGATGAGCGGCTCCTCCCGCACGAGCGCGGGGACCGAGATCGGCATCAAGCCGAGCTCGATGAGGTAGTCGAGCGCGTAGGACAGCATCGCCCGCTCGAGCAGCACCATCTCGCCTTTCAGCGCGTACGCTCGCTCGCCTGACGCCTTCCTCGCCCGGCTGAACTCCGCCCAGTCCCGGCTTTCCAGCAGCTCGACGTGATCCTTGGGTTCGAAGTCGAAGGCCGGCTGCTCGCCCCACGTCCTGATCGTGACGTTGGCCGACTCGTCGCCCACCGGCGCTCCCGTCCACGGGACCATCGGGGTACGCAGCAGCAGCGCCTGCAGCCGCTCGTTGACGTCAGTGAGCTGCTCGCGGACGCTCCTCAGGTGGAGGTCCTGCTCCTCGTGCTCGGCTCTCAGCTTCTCCCTGGTGGCCTCGTCGGCCCTGCCGAACTCCCTGGCGAAGCTCTTCCGCTGGGTCTGCGCCTCGTCAAGGTCACGCTGCAGTTCACGGCTGGACTGATCCAGGCGGAGCAGCTCGTCGACGTCGAGGTCGATGCCCTTGACCCGGACCGCGGCCTTCACGGCCTCGGGATTGTCCCTGATGAATCGTCTGTCCAGCATGGTGACGTGTCAGTCCTCGGTGCGAACTTGGCGGACAACTGTTGCGACCAAAACGCTACCAGGAGTGGCGGCCCGCGCGCTGACGCTGGCGATGC
>NZ_JBARCR010000848.1:0-5127 GCF_049794275.1 Trebonia sp. | reverse complement strand
GGCGGGGGCCGCCGTGCATCAGGCGCCGGTGGTCGGACGACAGGCGTTGGAGGGGCTGCCGGGCATCAGGCGCCGGCGGGTGCGGCCGGGCGACAGGCGTCGCGGTCGGGGCCGGGGGCAGGGTCAGGCGGCCTCGGGGGATTCGGCGTTCTGCCGGATCGTGGCCAGGCTCTCGCGGATGGCTTGCCAGACGGGGGCCAGTGGCGCGCCCGCTGGCTCGTCGCCGCGGATTTCGCCGACGGTGACGGCCTCGTCGCCGAGCGCGCGGAGCGCGGCCTGGGCCGTCACCAGGAGCAGCGGGTCGGTAGCCTCGATCGTGATTTTGTCCTCGGCGATGCGGACGATCATGTGGCGGCGGCCTGCCTGTTCTGGCTGTTCGTCGGTGGTGCCCGCGACCTCAGCGGCGCGCAGCGCCTCCTTGGCCTGGTCGAGGTCTACGCCGAGGTTCTGCAGCGCCCGGGCGGCGGCGGACTCGGAGTCGGCGAGCGCGGCGAGCAGCAGGTGGTGCGACCCGACGGGCTGTTCGCCGGCCAGCCTGGTGGCCTCGGTGAGCGTGACCTCGCCCGCTGGGGTGACCCGCAACGTCGGCTCGGCCTCGCCCTGCCCGAGACGCAACCGGGCCTCCCTTGGTGAACCGGACACCGTCAGCCGCTGGCGCAGCCAGCGGAGCACGCTGTTGGTTGCCTCGTCCCCCGGATCGCCTTCTTCTTCGGCTTTCCCGGCAGGCACCGCGTCGAGTACCGCCATCCGGAGTTCCATCAGGTCGGTGTGCTTCCGCATGACCTGGGCGGCCACACCGTCGCCTTCCCGCATCAGGCCGAGCAGGATGTGCTCGGTGCCGATGTAGTTGTGCTTCAGCTGCACCGCCTCGCGCAGCGCCAGCTCCAGGGTTTTCTTCGCACGGGGGGTGAACGGGATATGCCCGTTGCGTTGCGCCTGCTTGCCGGGCCCGATGAGCTCGGCGATTTCCTCCCTGACACCCTTCAGCGTCATGCCGTGAGCTTCGAGGACGCGGTAGGCGACGCCGGCAGGCTCGCCGAGCAGGCCGAGCAGGATGTGCTCGGTCCCGATGTAGTTGTGGTTCATCCGGCGCGCCTCTTCCTGGGAGAGGACGACCGTGTGCCGCGCGTAGGCGGTGAATCGCTCGAACATGGAACTAGCGTGGACCTCTGCTTCCAACCCCGTCAATACCATGCTATTAGTAGGGTTAGCCGCAATAGAGAGGGAGCAGGCCATGGAGTGGGAGGACCGGCTCGACGAGTGGGAACTCGAGCTCGAGCTCGGCATGCGGATGGACGGGTCGGACTGGGTGACGCTCGAGCGGGCGGCCGCCGACACCGGCGTGTCCCGGGCGGCGCTGCGCAACTGGTACCGGACCGGCCAGATTCCGTCCCGGCTCGTCGACGGCCCGCACGGGCCGCAACGGGTGGTACCGCTCGACGTGGTCGCCGAGCGCGCAGAGGCCTCGCCGCGGCTACGCCGCTCGGCCGAGCGGCGGCTCGCCGACGAGGCGCAGCTCGAACTCCTCAGGCACCGCGTCGACCAGCTGGAGTTGCGCTTGGCTGCGCTGGAGCGCCGTCGGCCGGCTGACCCCGCGTCCTGAGCAATGGCTGGTCGCGGAGTCAGCAGCGTACGTTCGGGCTAGATTTCGCCGAAAAGCCGGTCGCCAGCGTCACCGAGACCGGGGACGATGTACCCCTTGTCGTTCAGCCGGTCGTCGACGGCACCGGTGACCACCCGCACGAAATCGCCGGGGAACGCCTCGTCGACGCGGGTCAGCCCTTCCGGGGCGGCGAGCAGGCAGATCGCGGTCACCGCCGCGGCGCCGCGGTCGCGGAGCATGCCGATCACCGTGATCAGCGTCCCGCCGGTGGCGAGCATCGGGTCGAGCACGAACACCTCGCGGCCGGTCAGGTCGACGGGCAGCCGGTTCGCGTACGTCGAGGCGACCAGCGACTCCTCGTCCCGCACCATGCCGACGAAGCCGACGCCGGCCTGCGGCAGCAGCCGGGTCATGCCGTCGAGCATGCCGATGCCCGCGCGCAGCACCGGGACGATCAGCGGCATGGGATCCGCCAGCTTGGCGCCGACGGCGGCGCCGACCGGCGTCTGGACGGTCACGTCGGTGAGGCGGATCTCGCGGGTCGCCTCGTAGGCGAGCAGGGTGACCAGCTCGTCGGCGAGCCTGCGGAAGGTGGCGGTGTCGGTGGCCGCGTCGCGGAGCAGGGTGAGCTTGTGCGTGACCAGCGGATGGTTGGCGAGCAGCGTGCGCATGGACAGCAAGTGTTGCAGGTGACGCACCGAGATGTCAGGTGGCCCAGGGAGGTATGGGGGACGGGCAGTCCCCCATACGCGGGGAGATCCCGGGCCAGGGGGTTATGTGGGGCGGGCAGTCCCCCATGCTGGATTCCGCCTCCCGGGAGTTGCCGTCAGGTCCCGCCCGATGCGCTCCGCCGTGGCGAGCAGCGGGTGGAGCAGGTCGCGCACAATGCTTTCCAGGCTGCGCCGGCCCGCGTGCGTGGACACGTTGATGGCGGCGACCACCCTGCCGTCGCCGTTCCTGATCGGCGCGGCGAGCGAGCGCAGCCCCTCTTCCAGCTCCTGGTCCACCAGCGCCCAGCCGCGGCCGCGGATCTTGCGCAGCTCCTGCCGCAGGCCGCCGGGGCTGGTGATGGTGCGCCCGGTCAGGCCGTGCAGGCTGACAGCGGCCAGGTACCTCTCCAGCCAGTCCTCCGGCTGGGCCGCGAGCAGCACGCGCCCCATCGACGTCGCGTAGGCGGGGAAGCGGGTGCCGACGCTGATCGTCATCGTCATGATCCGCTTGGTCGGGACGCGGGCGATGTAGACGACGTCTTCGCCGTCGAGTTCGGACACGGAGGAGGACTCGCGGACCTCCTCGACGAGCTCCTCCATGTGCGGCATCGCGACCTCGGGGAGGGTCAGGCTGGACAGGTAGGCGTACCCGAGCTCGAGGATTTTGGGGCGCAGCGTGAACCGGCCGTCGTTGCCCCGCATGTAGCCGAGGTGCACCAGGGTGTGCAGGAAACGGCGGGCCGCCGCGCGGCTGAGCCCGGTGGCGGCCGCGACCTCGGAGAGGCTGAGGCTGGCGTGGTCGGCGTCGAAGGCCCGGATCACGGAAAGGCCGCGGTCGAGGGACTGGACGAAGTCGCCGTCCTGCTCATCGATCGTGGGTTCATCCGTCATGCTCAGCCTCCCGCTGCCCCGGCGGCGCTCCCTGGTCAGACGTGCCGCACGGGCGCTGGGCGGGGCGTCGGTGGTGGCGTGATTTGCCAGATGATAACAATCGTAGACAGCAGCTTGCCTGTTCGCTTGCTGAACTATCGTGCGTAGCACGGACTTAAGGGGTTTCAGTCAGATGCCTGTCACTTCGCGTACTCAAGTCGGAATAGTCGGGGCCGGCCCCGCTGGCTTGCTCCTTTCCCATCTGTTGGCGTTGGCCGGGGTGGATTCCGTCGTGGTCGAGAACAGGACGCGGGCGTACTGCGAGGCTCGTCAGCGCGCCGGGCTGCTTGAGGCCGGGACGGTGGAACTGCTGCGCTCGGTGGGGCTCGGGAAGCGGCTGGACGCGGAGGGCATTGAGCACGACGGGATTTACCTGCAGTTCCTTGGCGAGCGCCACCACTTGAACTTCCGTGAGCTGACCGACGGGCGGTGGGTGACGGTCTACGCGCAGACCGAGATCGTCAAGGACCTGATCGCGGCCCGGCTGGCGAACGGGGGAGCGATCGAGTTCTCCTGCTCCGACGTTTCCGTGTCCGGTGTGACGTCGGACCGCCCGATGCTGTCCTACACGGACTCGTCGGGCGTCGCGCACGAGGTCTCGTGTGACGTGATCGCGGGCTGCGACGGGTTCCACGGCGTGTGCCGGCCGCTCATCCCGGACCTGCAGGTGTCGGAGCGGACCTATCCGTACGCGTGGCTGGGGATCCTGGCCAACGCCGCGCCGTCGACCGACGAGCTCATCTACTCCAGGCACGCCGACGGCTTCGCGCTGTACTCCATGCGCTCACCCGAGGTCTCCCGGCTGTACCTGCAGGTGGCGCCCGACGAGTCGCTCGACCGGTGGCCGGACGACCGGATCTGGGCCGAGCTGCAGAAGCGGTTCGCGCTGGACGGGTGGTCGGTGTCCGAGGGACCGATCACCGACAAGTCGGTCACCGCGATGCGCAGCTTCGTCGCCGCGCCGATGCGGCACGGCCGGCTGTTCCTCGCCGGGGACGCGGCGCACATCGTGCCGCCGACCGGCGCCAAGGGCCTCAACCTCGCGCTGTCCGACGTGGTGGTGCTGGCGAACGCGCTCCGCGCGCTGCTGAAAGAGGGGTCGTGGAAGCTGGCCGACGCCTACTCCGACACCTGCCTGCGCAGGGTCTGGCGGTGCACCCACTTCTCCTGGTGGATGACCTCGATGCTGCACGTCACCCCGGGCTCGGACGCGTTCGAATCGCAGCTCCAGCTGGCCCAGCTCAGCTACGTCTCGTCCTCCCGCGCCGCGGCGCTGTCGCTGGCCGAGAACTACTCCGGGTACGAACCCGTCCGCTTCGAGCTCTGAGGAGCCTGTTACTGCTGGTGACGGCGCGGGCGCAGTGCCCTGGCGAGCAGCGCCGACAGCGCGGCGGCCGTCCCGGTGCCGGTCAGCGCGAGGCCCAGCGGTCCCGCGGCCATCGGCTCGTCGAGCAGCTGCAGGGCGCGCAGCCGGTGCCTGAGCACGTGTACCTCGGCGCGGATCGCGCCGGCCAGGCTGCTGCCCGACCGGGACGTCCACCCTTCGGCCGCGTGCAGCTCCGTCAGCCTGCTGGTCAGCTCCTCGTAGCCGACCGGCCCGTCGTGCAGCGTGGTGATCAGCAGGGCCGCCTCCCTGACGGCGACCGTGAAGTCGGGATCGGGGCCGTCGTCGGGCCCGATCAGCGCGGCGGTCCCGATGTGCCAGCGCACCGCGGCGTCGTCGGCCATCAGCCGGCCGGTCTTGGTCAGCACCAGGCTGGTGCCGCTGCGCCGCACCGCGCCCATCTCGTGCTGGGCGAGCCCGCGCAGGGTGTGCAGCGGGTACACGTCGAGTTCCTGGTGCCGCTTGCCCGCGGTGCTCGCGGCGCTCGCGGTGCCCGGGCC
>NZ_JBARCR010000847.1:0-2523 GCF_049794275.1 Trebonia sp. | reverse complement strand
CCGCGGTCCCTTGCCCCGGCCGCGCCGGTACTGCTCGCGCCTGTCCTGGCGCGACGGCACGGGCCCGCCGGGACCCGCTTCCCCCAGCAGCCTGCGGGTCAGCTCGTCGTCGCAGTCCACCTCGAAGAGGGCCCGCAGGGCACGCTTGAGCTGCCTCATCTCCGCTGCCTCCGCGCGGCAGCGCTCGCACGCCGCCAGGTGCGCGTTGGCGCGGTCGAGTTCCGCGCCGGTCAGTTCTCCGTCGACCAGGGCGGAGATCTGCTCACCGAGATGAGTCACGGCTCACCCGCCACGTCTTGCTCTTCCTGCCTGTTACGCCGTCCGGCCTGCCGGTCCCGGTGCGCGAGCGCGGCACGCAGCTGTGCGCGCCCGCGATGGATCCGGCTGCGCACGGTGCCGAGCTTCACGCCCATCGTGACCGCGATCTCCTCGTAGGAGAACCCTTCGATGTCGCAGAGCACGACCGCGGCGCGGTAATCCGGCGGCAGCGCCTGCAGCGCTTCCTGGATGTCGCCGTCGAGGTGCCGCTCGTCCCACGCCTGCGCCGGGGTCAGCTCGGCGCCAGGCAGCCGCTGCGCGACCTCGTCGCCCAGGCCTTCGAACCTGATCCGCTGCCTGCGCCGCGCGCTGTCGAGGAACAGGTTGGTGGTGATCCGGTGCAGCCAGCCCTCGAACGTCCCCGGCGTGTAGCTGGACAGCGAGCGGAACACGCGGACGAAGACCTCCTGGGTCAGGTCTTCCGCGTCGTGCTGGTTCCCGGTGAGCCGGTACGCGAGCCGGTACACGCGCGCCGAATGCGCCCGTACGATCTCTTCCCAGCTAGGAAGCTCCCACTGGGATAGCTGCGCTGGTTCAGGCCCCACGGCCTCCTCCACCGGTCCGCCGAGCGCGTAAAGCATCGGCGTGATCACGACCATCCTGCACTGAATTCTTCCGCTATGCACCCGGAAGAGGGCTTCGCTCGTCATCTGGCCAACGCTCAGCACCGCCTTCAGGTTCCACGGACCAGCGAAATTAGCTAGGCTCACCGCCAGGGAATCGTCGCGAAGGGGGCAGTCATCGAGTATGACGAGGCCGAGTACGCGGTAGAAGACGAGCCGCTGCTCACCGCCCGCAGAGCCGCCGATGAGATCGGCGGGACAGTACCAGTGACACCCGCCACGGGCGCCGCACTCCGGTTCTTCGCGACCGCGATCGCGGCTAAGGCGGTGGTGGAGATCGGCACCGGCTGCGGCAGCTCCGGCATCTGGCTGCTCCGCGGCATGCGCCCCGGCGGCGTGCTGACCAGCGTGGACACCGAACCGGAGTACCACAGGATGGCGCGCAAGGTGTTCACCCAGGCCGGCTTCGCGGCCAACCAGGCCAGGCTCATCCTAGGCCGGTCGCTCGACGTGCTGCCGCGATTGTCCGACGGCGCGTACGACCTCGTGTTCTGTGACGCGGACCCGGTCGCTTACCCCGAGTACCTGACCGCGAGCATCCGGCTGCTCCGCGCGGGCGGCATCGCGGTCTTCAACGACGCCCTGCCGCGCGACGCCGGGCCGGCCGAAGACGGCGCACGCGAACTCGCCGACATGATCAGGATCGACGACCGGGTGGTTCCGCTGCTGCTTCCGATCGCCGGCGGCCTGCTGGCCGCCATAAAGAAATAAGATAGTTATTCCGAACGTACGCGTGGTTCCAGTTCAGCGGCACGGATTCAAAGCGGCTTGGCAACGGGTTCATATGGCGTTACCCGACAGCCGCCTGCAGCGCATCACCCAGCTTGGCAGCCTCGTCAGCCGACAGTTCCACAACAAGCCTGCCGCCGCCTTCCAGCGGGACGCGCATCACGATGCCGCGGCCCTCCTTGGTCACCTCGAGCGGGCCATCGCCCGTCCGCGGCTTCATCGCCGCCATCCTGCATCCCCTTCCTTCACGCGCACGTACCAATGGTCCTCGCCGCCGTGGCGCCCATGCGGTCCTTCGCGAACCGCGAGCGCCGACCGCCTCGCGCGGGCCGTATCAGGCCGGCCCCGCCAGGCAGGGCTGACCGCAACAACCGTGTTGATCTGTCGCCCTATTATCCCGTGTTCGGACGCAGAATGGTAATGATCGCCTACGCGCGCCGCCCAGGAACCCGGCGCAAACCGCCCGCCGGCACCGTCCCCGAGCCCTCCGCCGGCCCGCGCGCGGCTCGCGCAAGGTGCCCGCCCCTGCCTGGTGCGCCTGCGCCCGGTGAGAATTTTCGCCGCAGCTGTGACGACGCCGCCCGCCCGCACCATGCCTGTGTGACGTCGCGTTCGCGTCCCTCAGCATGATCACGAAAGAAAAGTATGCGTATAGGAAACTTTTCTTTCGTGATCATGAAAAACGCGCCGAACGGCAGTGTCAGCCATTCGGCGCGTAGTTAACGGTGGAGGTGCCGGGAATCGAACCCGGGTCCTTCAGTACCTCACCAGGACTTCTCCGAGCGCAGCCTGTATTTGCTTTTCTCAGCCCCGGCGATCACGCAGGCAAGACGCCGACGGGCTCAGCCACTGT
>NZ_JBARCR010000846.1:0-1958 GCF_049794275.1 Trebonia sp. | reverse complement strand
GCTGAGCACGCCACCCACGATGTACGCGGCGCGCAAGCCGGCCGCGTGCGCGATGAACCCGCCGGCCAGCGCGCCGAGCGGCATCAGCCCCCAGCCGAGCATCCGGTACACGCTGTTGACCCGTCCGAGCAGCTCAGCGGGGACGATACGCTGCCGCATGGTCACGGTGACGACGTTCCACATCGTGACGAAGAACCCGTTGCACGCCATCAGCGCGGCGGCCACGGCGAAGTCCGGTGCCAGCCCGATCCCGGCGTCGAGGGCGGCGAACGCCGCCATCGCCACGATCAGCGACGTCAGCAGCCCCAGCCGGCGGGTGATCGCGGGGTTCACCAGGCCGCCGAGCACGCTGCCGATGGCGGCAGCGGTCCACAGCAGCCCGTAGCCGCCAGTGCCGACGTGCAGCGTCTGGGTCGCCAGCAGCACCAGGGTGACCTGGCCCATCTGGCTGCTGAAGTTGGACACGCCGAGCAGCAGCGCGACGGTGCGCAGCAGCCGGTGCCCGGCCAGCCAGCGCACGCCCTCGGCGATCTGGGCGCGCATCCCCTGCTCGCTGCGCGCCCGTGTTGTGCGGGACTGTGTCGTGCGGGACTTCGCGGTGCGGGGCAGGCCGGCCAGCAGCGCCGCCGACCCGGCGAAGCTCACGGCGTCCAGGCCGAACGGCAGCGCCGCCCGCACCGCGAACAGCGCGCTGCCCAGCGGCGGCCCGACGAACGTCTCGCCGATCGTCAGCACGACCTGCTGGTTCCCGTTGGCCCTTGGCAGCAGGTCGGCGGGCACCAGCGCGGGAAGCGCGGACTGCTCGGCGTTGCTGAACACCACTTCCGCGCAGCCGAGCAGGAACCCGGCGGCGGCCAGCACGGCGATGCCCGCCGTGCGCGTCATGATGAGAATGGTCAGCACTGCCATGACGGCGAACTGGACCGTCTGGGAGCGCCACATCAGCGCCACCCGGTCGTGGCGGTCGACGATCGCCCCGGCCGGCAGCGACAGCAGCAGCCACGGCAGGAACATCGCGGCCGACACCAGCGAGATCAGCCGCGGGTCCTTCGTCACGGTGACCGCGAACAGCGGCAGCGCCGACACGAGCGCGCCGTCGCCGGCGTAGCTCACCGCGTTAGCCCACCACAGCCGCCAGTAGGCGGAACCCAGCCTGGTCACGTCCGCCAGCCTGCTTGCCGCCAGCGGCGGCGTCCACGTTTTAGAGTTAAGCTAAATCGTGATCAGGTTTGAGATCGGGGTGGCGGACCTGGCCGCCAGCCGGTTCGCGTTCTCGCCGCTGGACGAGACCGTCATGGCGATCCGGCTGCTCGCGGAGCCTGGGAAGTCCGCGGTGAACGCCCCCTGGGTGCGGTGGGCACAGGCGGAGCTGGCTAGCCGCCCGCAGCCGCTGGGCCGGGTGTGGCCGCTCCTCATCAACGGGCTGCCGTATTACCCGGAGTTCCTGATCCCCGCCCCGGCGGTCCACTGTCCCGCCTTCGACACCGAACTGGACCGGCTGCGCGCCACCCCCGCCGAGTCAGTGCGGGCCAGCCTGGGGCGGGTGTTCGGCGGTGTGACCTGGCCGGCCAGCGCGGTCGAGCTTGCGGCACGCCCCGCGCCCTGCCTGGCGGAGATCGCGGCCGAGCTGGCGGGGTTCCACGACCGGCTGATCGCCCCGCACTGGCAGCGGATGCGTGCCGTCCTGGACGCCGACGTCGCCTACCGGGGCAGGCTGCTGGCCGACGGCGGCGCCCGGGCGCTGCTGCACGACCTGCACTCCGACCTCCACTGGGACGAGGGAGTGCTGACGATCAGCGAACCTGACCCGGAGTTCCACGATGTGGTGCTCGGACCGGACGGGGTGGTGATCATGCCGAGCGTGTTCGGCTGGCCTGACGTGTCGGTGCGCAAGCAGACCAGCACGCAGACGACGCTGCACTACCCGGCGCGCGGCGCCGCCACCGTGTGGTACGCCG
>NZ_JBARCR010000845.1:0-3815 GCF_049794275.1 Trebonia sp. | reverse complement strand
GCCGGGTTGGCGATCAGCCGCAGGTAGGCCAGCAGGTCGCGGACCTCGCGCCGCTCGTAGAACCGGACACCGCCGACCACCCGGTACGGCAGCCCGACCCGGATGAACACTTCCTCGAAGACACGGGACTGCGCGTTCGTCCGGTAGAAGACCGCCACCTCGCCGGGGATCGCGAGGCCCTCGTCGTTGAGCCGGTCGACCTCCTCGGCGACGAACGCGGCCTCGTCATGCTCGTTGTCGGCGACGTACCCGACGATCGGCGGCCCGGCGCCCGCGTCGGACCACAGGTTCTTCGGCTTGCGGCCGGGGTTGCGGGACACCACGGCGTTCGCCGCGGACAGGATGGTCTGCGTCGAGCGGTAGTTCTGCTCGAGCAGGATCACCGTCGCGTTGGGATAGTCCTCTTCGAATTCGACGATGTTCCTGATCGTCGCGCCGCGGAACGCGTAGATGGACTGGTCCGCGTCGCCCACCACGCACAGTTCGCTGGGCGGCACGGAGTCAGGCGAGGACGTTCCGGACGAAAAGAGAGCAGAACCACCGGAGACCAGTTCCCTGATCAGGACGTACTGGGCGTGGTTGGTGTCCTGGTACTCGTCGACGAGCACGTGCCGGAACCTGCGGCGGTACGCCTCGGCCACCTCGGGGAACGCCTGGAACAGGTTGACCGTGACCATGATCAGGTCATCGAAGTCGAGCGCGCCGGCCGCGACCAGGCGGCGCTGGTACTCGGCATACGCCTCGGCCAGGGCCTTCTCGCGCGCGGTGCGCGCACGGGCGGCGAACGACTCGTAGTCGATGAGCTCGTTCTTGAGGTTGGACACCTGCGCCGCCATGCCCTTCGGCGGGTACTGGCGCGCGTCCAGCTCGAGCTCCCGGCAGACCAGCGCCATCAGCCGCTGGGAGTCCGCCGCGTCGTAGATCGAGAAGTTCTGCGGGTACCCGAACCGCTTGGCCTCACGGCGCAGGATCCGGACACACGCTGAGTGGAACGTCATCACCCACATCGACCGGGCACGGCGGTCGCCCACCAGCTGCGCGACGCGGGACGCCATCTCGCCTGCCGCCTTGTTGGTAAATGTGATCGCCAGGATCTCGGCCGGCGACACGTCCCGCTCGGCTAGCAGGTAGGCGATCCGGTGAGTCAGCACCCGGGTCTTTCCTGACCCAGCGCCGGCCACGATCAGCAGCGGACCGCCCGCGTGCACGACGGCAGCGCGCTGCTGCGGATTGAGGCCGTCGAGAAGGGAATGCGTCGCCGTGGTGGTCACCTGTCCAGACTAGGGGCTGGCACCGACAAAGGGGGCGACCGCCGCGAGGGCGCGACAGCCGCGCATCCCCTCTACCAGGGGGAATTGACGGATCGAATGTACCGATTTGGGGGCGATCTAGGTCTCAGCGCGGTATCGTAACTTGCTCACCACCGTAACCCTCAGGGGGTCTTTCATGGGATCGCGCGGACGGTCCATCCGGCTCAGAATCTACTTCCTGGTGGCTATCCCGCTTATCACGATGCTTGGTCTCTTCGCATACGTGGCCTATACGTCCATCAATTACTGGCTGACCCTGGACAAGGCGCCGAGTTTGATCAAGGCCACAGACGTGCCGATGACCCGGTTCGTCAGCCTGCTGCAGGACGAGCGGCGGGCCGCGGTCGTCTACCTGTCGCACCCGGACGCCGCCAGCCTGAGCGTGTACCAGTCCGCCGTCATGACGACCAAAGCCGGCGCGCTGACGCTCGACATCGCCATCAACTCGTCGGGCACCCAGTCCAGTACGAGCCCGCAGGAGTCTGCCGCGATCACCAGGATGATCGGCTCCGTCAACGGCATGACCGGGCTGCGCACCGCGGTGAAGAACGAGGAGCTCACCCCGCTGGACGCGCTCGGCGCGTACACCAAGATCATCATGGATCAGTCAGCGGTGTTCCAGGCCGAGGCGAACAGCACGACCGACGCGGCCGCCGCAACCGAGGGCCTCGGGCTGATCGCCACCATCAGCACCCGCGAGGATATCGACGAGCAGGACGCGGTGCTGGCCGGGGCGTTGGCGTCCGGATCGCTGACGCCCGCCGACCGGGTGGTGTTCGACCAGGCCGCGGGGCGGCAGCAGGACGACACGGCGCTGTACACCAATCTGCTCACCCCGGCTGAGCTGAGAACCTTCGACGCGGCGCTGAACTCGCTGGCCCCGACGACGGTGCAGAACGACCTGACCACCGTGCAGCAGGGCGTGGAGGGCGGCGCGACGCTGCGGCAGCTGGGCCTGACGCCCGCCGCGTGGCAGAAGCTGACCGGCGCCGTGGCGAACGGCAACTACCAGGGTGGGCTCTCCGCCTCCGGCGGAGAGCTTAGCTACGTCCAGCAGATCGCGAATGACGCTAAGAGGCGCGTGTGGGAGGTCGCCATATTCGGCCTGGCCGGCCTCATCCTCACGCTGCTCGTCTCGATCCTGCTCGGCCGGTCCATCAACCGGCGGCTCACCGCGCTCCGCCGCTCCGCGCTCACGCTGGCCGAAGAGCAGCTGCCCGCGGTGGTGAGCAGGCTGCGCCGCGGCGAGAGCGTGGACGTGGCGGCCGAGGCGCCTCCGCTGCGGGTCGGCAGCGACGAAATCGGCCAGGTCGGCCAGGCGATCGATACCGTGCGGCAGACCGCCATCAGGTCCGCGGTCGACGAGGCGCGGCTGCGGCAGGGTGTCAACGACATGTTCCGCAACCTGGCGCGGCGCAGCCAGTCGCTGCTGCAGCGCCAGCTCACCGTGCTCGACGGCATGGAGCGGAAGGCCACCGACCCGGACGTGCTCGAAGACCTGTTCAAGATGGACCACCTGACCACCCGCATGCGGCGGCACGCGGAAGGCCTGATCATCCTCTCCGGTGCTCCGCCCGGCCGGGGCTGGTCGGCGCCGGTCAAGCTCATCGACGTGATGCGCGGCGCCATCTCCGAGGTCGAGGACTACGCGCGGGTCACCGTTTCCACGCAGTCGCGGGCAGCGCTAGCGGGTTCCGCCGTCACCGACGTCATCCACCTGCTCGCCGAGCTGATCGAGAACGCGACCACGCTGTCCCCGCCGTTCACCCAGGTTCGCGTCTCCGGCGAGGCGGTCGCCAGCGGGTTCGCGATCGAGATCGAGGACCGCGGGCTCGGGATGACACCGCAGCGGATGGCTGAGCTGAACGAGCGGCTCGCCCGGCCGCCGGAGATCAACCCGACCAACACCGAGCAGCTCGGCCTGTTTGTCGTGGGGCAGCTGGCACGGCGGCACGGCATCAGCGTGACGCTGCGGCAGTCGCCGTACGGCGGCACCACCGCGGTCGCGCTGATCCCTGACCGGCTGATCGAGGACGAAGGGCCGGCGGCGATCACCGCGGCCGGTCCCCCGGTGGCGGCCGGGGTGCCGACGCCGAACAGCGGCTACGGGATGAACGAGGCGTACCCGGGTAACGGGACGTACGCGGGTAGCGGGGCGTACGCGGGCAGCGGGGCCTATGCCTCGAATGAGGCCTACGGGCCTGACGGCTCATACCGGGCCTACGGGCCTTACGGGGCGAATGGGGCGAATGGGGGCACTGGTGCGGGGACCGGCGCCTTCCAGCAGCCCTACGGCGCCGACGGCTCCGGCCTGCCGGTGCCCAGCTTCTCGCCGTCCGGGTACCCGGGCGGACCGCCGGACCCGGGCAACACGATGGGCGGCCGGGGCGGCTACCCCGGCTACGGCGGCTACCCAGAGCCGACTCCCCCGCAAGCGCCGGGGGCGCCAGCGGCGCCGGGGGTGCCGGGGAACTGGCAGGGACCTGGCGGCCCGCAGGGGCAGGG
>NZ_JBARCR010000844.1:0-11931 GCF_049794275.1 Trebonia sp. | reverse complement strand
GCCGTCCCGTCCCAGGCTTCGGCGAGGGCGGAGCGCGCGGCGGCGTAGGCCGGCCCGGCCGCCGGCAGCACGGTCGGCTCGCCCGCGTCGACGAGGGTGGTCGTGAGCCTGGCACCCCACGGGACGTGCTTTTCCAGGTGTTCCCTGAGGCGAATGGCGGCGTTCGCGCTGGTGTCCCCTGGCGCGAGGCGGACGGTGACGCGGGCGCGGGCAACCGGGACGAGGGTGTTGGAGGCGCCGGCGACCTTCGGGGCATCGAACCCGGTGACCGTGATGGCGGGCCGGCCCCACAGCCGCTCGACGGCGGAGCCGGTGCCGATCCAGCTGGTTCCCGGCTCGGCGCCGGACTCGGCGCGCAGCCGGTCCTCGGGGTAGTCCACATCGGCGGCGGCACCGGAGACGAGGCCGTCGACGGCTGGGCTGCCATCCTGGGTCCACAGCGTCGCCAGCAGCCTCGTCAGCGCCATGATCGCGTCCGGGACCAGTCCGCCCCACATGCCGGAGTGAACGGCGTGCCTGAGCGTGCGCACCTCGACATCCATCCGGATGAGGCCGCGCAGGCTGGTCGTGAGCGACGGGACGCCGATGTCCCAGTTTCCCGCGTCCGCGATCACGATGACGTCCGCGGCCAGCCGGTCGCGGTACTGGCGCAGCAGCTCGGGGAGGGTCCCTGAAGCGACTTCCTCCTCGCCCTCGATGAAGAACCGCACGGTGACCGGCAGGTCATCGCCCAAAGCACGCAGCGCACCGACGTGCACCGCGATCCCCGCCTTGTCGTCGGCCGCGCCGCGGCCGTACAGCCGCTCGCCGCGGACAACGGGCTCGAACGGCGGGCTGTCCCAGTCGGCGGGATCGTTCTCCGGCTGGACGTCGTGATGCGCGTACAGCAGCACAACCGGAGCGCCCTCGGGTCCCTTCCGCTCACCGATCACGGCCGGCGGGGCACCGTCGTATGCCCGGACGACCTCCGCCGCGACACCCTCAGCGGCCAGGAGCTGGGCCGTCTTCCGCGCGGACTTCTCCACCTCTGCCAGGCGCTCGGGGTCGGCGCTGACGGACTGAATCCGGACCAGAGCCTCAAGGTCGCCTAGCAGGCCAGGCAGCTGATCGTGCACACGGTTCTTAAGCTCGCTCACGGGGGCAACTCTACGACCCCGCGCTCCTGGTCAGTGGAAGACACCGCTGTAGGCGTTGAGGGCGGGCTGGCCGCCCAGGTGGGCGTACAGGACGGTGGAATCCCTGGGAATGTCTCCGCTTCGCACCAGGTCGATGAGGCCTGCCATGGACTTTCCTTCATACACCGGGTCGGTGATCATGCCCTCGAGGCGCCCGGTGAGGCGGATGGCGTCCAGGGTGGACCGGACGGGGATGCCGTAGAAGTCGCCGGCCCAGCCTTCCAGGACGGTGATCTCGTCGTCGCGCAGGTCCCGGCCGAGGCCAATGAGTTCGGCGGTGTTGCGGGCGATCTTTGCCACCTGGGCACGGGTCTCGGCTATCTTCGCCGAGGCGTCGATGCCGAGCACGCGGCGGGGGCGGTCCTGGCCGGCGAAGCCGGCGATCATGCCCGCCTGGGTGCTGCCGGTGACGCTGCACACCACGATCGTGTCGAAGAAGACGCCCAGCTCGCGTTCCTGCTGCCGCACCTCGACGGCCCAGCTGGCGAAGCCGAGGCCGCCGAGGGGATGGTCCGAGGCTCCGGCGGGAATCGCGTACGGGGTGCCGCCCGCTGACCGGACGTCGTCCAGGGCCCGCTGCCAGCTGTCCTTGAAGCCGATGCCGAACCCCGCCTCTACCAGACGGACGTCGGCCCCCATGATGCGGGACAGCAGGATGTTGCCGACCTTGTCGTTGACCGCGTCCGGCCAGTCCACCCAGCTCTCCTGAACCAGGACGGCCTTCAGGCCCGCCCTGGCGGCGACCGCGGCGACCTGCCGCGTGTGGTTGGACTGCACCCCGCCGATGCTGACCAGGGTGTCCGCGCCTTGCCTGAGCGCGTCGGGGATCAGGTACTCCAGCTTCCTGGTCTTGTTGCCGCCGAAGGCCAGCCCGCTGTTGCAGTCTTCTCGCTTGGCCCAGATGCGGGGGCCGCCGAGGTGATCGCTGAGCCGGTCCAGCGGATGCACGGGGCTGGGGCCGAACAGCAGGGGGTAACGCTCGAAGTCGTCCAGGGACATCGGTAGCTCCTCGCAGGGATGCGCCCGCATATTGCATCCCGCATGCCGATCCCCGTCAAGGGTCTGGCCGTTGCCTGACCGCTGTAACTTGAGTCGCATGACGACCGATAGCGGCCCGGCCGGCCAGGGCGGTCTGGCCGACCCTGCGGCGGCGCTAGCCGACCGGCTATTTCATGACATGATCGGGGCGCTGGAGCTGTTCACCGTGTACGTGGGCGAGCGGCTGGGGTTGTACCGGGCGCTCGCCATGGAGGGCCCGGCGACCTCGGCGGAGCTGGCCGGCCGGACCGGCACCACAGAGCGGTACGTGCGGGAATGGCTAGAACATCACGCGGCTAGCGGGCTGCTGGAGGTTGACGACCCGGCCGCCGGCCCGCTGGCCCGCCGCTACCGGCTGCCGCCAGCGCATGTACCGGTTCTGGCTGACCCCGATGACATCCGCTACCGCGCCCACAACGGCGTCGAGATCGCACGCGCCGGGCGGTGGCTGCCGCAGCTCGTCGAGGCGTTCCGCACCGGTGGTGCTCCGTCCCCGCTGCCCTGGGCACCGGAGGGCCGGGCCGAGTACAACCGGGCGACGTTCTTGAACCTGCTGGGAACCCGATGGCTGCCCGCCATCGCGGACGTGCACCGGCGGCTGCGCCGCGAGCCACCCGCCCGGGTGGCTGACCTGGCCTGCGGCCCTGGCTGGTCCAGCATCGCGATCGCGCAGGCGTATCCCCTGGTCACGGTCGACGGTTTCGACCTCGACGCCGATGTGATCGCCGCCGCCCGCCGCTACGCGGAGCAGGCCGGCCTGTCGGACCGGGCCACCTTCGCCGCGACCGATGCCGCCGGCCTGGGCACCGCTGGCCGGTATGACCTCGTGACCATCTTCGAAGGGCTGCACGACATGTCCCGCCCCGTGGAGGTGCTGCGGGCGGCGCGCGGCATGCTCAGCCCATCGGGCTCGGTCCTCATCGCCGATGAGCTGGTCGCCGAGGAGTTCACCGTCCCCGCCTCTGACCTGGAGCGTTACTGCTACGGCTGGAGCGTGCTGTCATGCCTGCCCAGCGCGATGGGGGATCCCGGTACAGCCGCCACCGGGGCCGTGATGCGTCCGGCCACGCTCGGCCGCTACGCGCGCGAGGCCGGCTTCAGCGGTGTGGAAACCCTCCCGCTCGAAACCGAGACCTGGCGCTTCTACCGGCTGTCCGCGTGATCCTCGCAGGGCGGTCAGGCCCCGGGGCGGTGCCCAGGATGCGCCCGTGCGTAGTGCATCCGCAGCAGGTCCATCCCGTAGTCGTTGCCGTTGGGGGTCCGGACGATCGTGTGGATGTGGAACCGCTCCGGCTCCTCGTTGGAGAGGAACACGCCAGCGTGCTCGTCGAACTCGATCATGATCACCGGGCTCTGGATCCGGTAGTAGAAGGGATGCTCGCCGTCGGTCTCGCCGATCCAGCAGAAGTGGGTGTCGTCGAGGTGGCGCTCGATCTCGGCCAGCCGATGCGCGCGCGGGCCGGCCGGGAGAACGAGGAACTCCCCAGCCAGCGCCATGAGCCGCTGGCGCTGGGAAGCGCTGAACGCCGACACCGGCACGCCCTCGTAAGGGATAACACGGTTGTCGCGGAAGGCGCCTCCGAGGTGCCGCTGGTCTGCCTGGTGCCACCTCCCTGAGGGCATCGCAGGATCCTTCAGCAGGTCGTAGACCACCGCCTGGCGCCGCAGCCCGGGCGAGAGCGAAGCCATGAGCTCGGCGCCCATTCGCTCTTCGTCGGCGAACAGGACCGCATCCCCGTACGGGCCCTCGGGCGCCCAGTTGGGCTCGGCGCCGAGAAATGTCGGGGAGATGACCATCTGACCGTCGACGATCACGCAGTTGAGGGCCAGGTGGTGGCCGGCAAGCTGCCAGCCCCACGGCTCTCGGTCCGACGGCTCACCGAAGAGGGTGAAGTTAAAGCTCCACTCCCCCAAGATGGCCGGGGCGCCGGTGAGGTCCCCCAGATAGCCATTGAGCCACATCGCGTGGCGAGTCTTGCCATAGCCCTGGTCATTCAGGCTCACGCGCAGCACAGCACAGATCGCGTCACGCAGGGCCGGGCTGATCTCGTCCATGCGCAGCCCGTAGACGAAGAAATAGATCTCGGTGTTGTTCCACATGCGCCATTGCCTGGCGTCCAGTGGCAGCAGCACGGTCTCGCGGCCCTCGTCATCGAGCAGGCCCAGCAGTCGCCTGACGGCCGAGACCATCTCGCCTACCGGCGCATCGTCCGGCACCAGGTCGAACAGGCCCCGAATCGGGGTGCCGTCGGTCGTGATCCCGGTGAACGGCTCGGTGATCAGCCGGGACCACGGGTCGATAAGAAGCTCCTGAGCGCGTGGATTACCGCGCGCGCTCTGGGCGTGGGCGTGGGCATCCTTGCCCTTCAGCCGGGCGACTTGCGGGTGGTCGAGCGGAAAGACGTAGTCACGGAACCTGGCTTGAGCCACGATCTGCCCTGCCGTTATCGGTGCTGATCAGATGCTGCCCGGCTGCTCCGGGCAGCCACTCCAGTGTCTTCTCGAAGTGGACGATCGTGCCCTGGCTTTCATTACCGGTCAGCTGCAGGTTGTCGGCCACCGCATCGATGATCTTGAGGCCGCGTCCATGCTCGGCATCGTCGGGTACCGGATCGCTGGTGACCGCGATCGCGCCGGCTCGCCTCCCGTCGCGGCCGGCTACCCAGGCGCTGCTGGTGTTAACGACTTCGATGGTGCACCGGCAGTTCCTGGCACTCACCTGCACCTCATATTTCTCGCCACGGCCCGCATGCTGAATGACGTTAGCGCAGGCCTCGCTGAGCGCCAGGGCGATGTCGGCGCGCGTGTCCGGTGTGACTCCGAGGGTCTGCAGGCAGCTGTCGAGAACCTGCCTGCTGACCGGCACGCTCGCGGCGTCACGAGGGAGATGGAGCGTCATGTTGATTTCCATGCCATCCTCCTCCGGCCGGGCGCCACCTGATGACTTGTCCCTCAGCCTGGCGATCCCAAACCAGCCACGCGGGCTACCCGAGGGTCGGTCACAGGGTTCCGAGGCGGTCGCCGAGGTCGAGTTCGAGCGGGCCACGGGTCTGCAGGCCGTGCGCGAACAGGGCGGCCGTGCGGTCCTGGGCCGCGTCCGACACGACCAGCTGGCGGAACCGCCGGGCGTCGGCGCGGATCGCGTCAGGGCCGGGCATGGTCAGCTCGTTGAGCAGGCGCTTAGCGGATCGCACCGCGTCGGCCGGGAACGATGCGACGCGCCGCGCGAGCCGGGCGACGAACGCGTCCAGTTCGGCGTCGGGCAGCGCCCGGTTGATCCAGCCGTACCGTTCGGCCAGCTCGGCACCGAAGTCGTCCGAGCCGAGAATCGCCTCCATGGCCCGGCCCCGCCCCATGAGCCGGGCCAGGTGCTGCACGCCGCCCGCGCCAGGAAGCGCTCCGCAGCCGACCTCGATCTGCCCCAGGATGGCGTTCTCCCGCGCGGCGAACCGCATGTCGCACGCTAGCGCCAGTTCGCTGCCCGCCCCGCGAGCCCGGCCGCGGATCTTCGCGATCGTGACAACCGGCAGCTCGCTGAGCTTGTGCCACAACATGCCGAGCGACGCATCCTCCGGCCCGCCCGCCTTAGCTGCTTCGGCGGTGTACTCCGCGACCTTGGTGAGGTCAACATGCGGGACGAAGTACTCCGGGTCAGCGCTCTCCAGCACCATGACCCTGGTCTCCTCGCCGGATTCCAGCGCGCCGAGCAGCCTGACCAGGTCACGCACCAGTTCCGGTCCGATCAGGTTCATCGGCGGCGCGTCGATCACCACGCTGAGCACGCCGTTGTCGGTCGGGGCGACCCGCAACGTGCGGTACACCTGGGGCATGGTCAGTTCTTGGCCGGCAGTTCGGGGGCGAAGAACTCGGTGAGCAGTTGCGTGACGCGCTCGGCTTCGTCGTGGTGCACCCAGTGCGAGGCGTTGGGCAGCCGCTCGACGCGGTCCAGGTTGGGGACGTCGTCGTGATCAGGCTCGGCGAGTTCTGGGCCGAGGTAGTGATCGCGCTCCCCCCAGATGACCAGGGTGGGTGCCTCGACCGGGCGAAGCGCCGCTTCCGCGCGCTTGGGCGAGGTCCTAACCGAGGACCGGTAGTAGTTGATCATCCCGGTGGCCGCGCCCTTCTGCGACCAGGCCTCGATGTAGCGATCGGTTTCCTCCTTCGTGAAGGCCGGGCGGGCATCGCTCAGGAAGTGCCGGAAGAAGTGCCAGTGGTTGGCGTGCACGACAGTTTCCGGTAGTTCCGGGAGATCGAAGAAAAAGAAGTACCAGGACTTGCGGAGCTGGCCCGGGTGGTGCAGTCCCTGCGATAGCTTCCGCGGGTGGGCGGCGTTGAGGATGGCCAGCCGCTCCACGACCTCGGGGTGGTGCATCGCCATGGTCCAGGCGATGGTCCCGCCCCAGTCGTGACCGACGAGCATCGCGGTCTCGGCGCCGCGCTCGTGGATGAGATCGCGGATGTCGGCGGCGAGCTTGTCGCCGTCGTAGGCCGCGACCTCTTTCGGCCGCGACGACAGGTTGTAGCCGCGCGTGTCGGGTGCCACGACGTGGAATCCCGCCGCCGCGAGCGGCTGGATCTGGCGCCGCCAGCCGTACCAGAACTCGGGGAAGCCGTGCAGCAAGACGACCAGCGGCCCGTCACCCGCCTCGACGTAATGCAACCGCTGGTCGCCGACCTCGGCGTAGCCTTCCCGTACGCCGCTGACCCAGTCTCCTTGCCCGTGCTGTTCCGCCATCTTGTCGCCCCCCTCGGGAATTGTTCCTAAGAAAACGTTAAGGAGTTCCGCCGCCGCACCGCTCCAGGGAGAACCCTGGTGATCCCCCTGGTCCGAGCCAGGCGCTTCCGCCGACTTTGCAGCCCAGGCGACCATTTCCCGGGCCGAGTGACCGGTCACAAGTGGTCACGCGGTGTGCAAAGTGCGCCCGCGTATGCAAAGACGTGGCCCTGGCCGCCTACGCCGATCACATCAGTCACTCCCGTGGCTGAGCCGCGGTCGTACTGGTCGTACGCGACGGCGTTATTCCACCTCGAGCTCGCGGAGGTTGGACTTGGTGAGCTCGACGAGCTGCTCTCCCCCGCCGGACAGGATCGTCCTGGTCGCGTACAGAGTGAAGCCCTTGAGCTGGCCGTAGGTCAGCTTGGGCGGCAGGGACAGCTCCTCCCGGACGGTGTGCACGTCCACGAGGGCCGGGCCGTCGTGGCTGAACGCCTCCCGCAGCGCGTCCGGCAGGTCCCCTGCCTTATCGACCCGGACACCGAACAGCCCGGTGGCCCTGGCTATCGCGGCGAAGTCGGGATTGTCCAGGTCGGTGCCGTAGTTGACGATCCCGGCCGCCTTCATCTCCAGTTCCACGAACGACAAGGCGCCGTTGTTGAACACGACGATCTTGACCGGGAGCCGCTGCTGGCGCAGCGTGACCAGCTCGCCGAGCAGCATCGCGAGCCCGCCGTCGCCGGACAGCGCGATGACCTGCCGGCCGGGGCTGGCGCCCTGCGCGCCGATGGCGTGCGGCAGCGCGTTGGCCATGCTGCCGTGGTTGAGCGAGCCGACCAGCCGGCGGGCGCCGTTCATCCGCAGGTACCTGGCGGCCCAGATGGACGGCGTGCCGACGTCAAAGGTGAAGATCGCGTCCTGGGCGGCGAGCTGGTCGACGGTGGCGGCGACGTACTGCGGGTGCAGCGGCGAGTCGTTCCGCCGGTCCCTGGCCAGCTTGTCCAGCCGTTCGCGGGCGCGCCGGTAGTGCGCGGTCATCCGGCCCAGGTGCAGTGAATCCGTCCTGGGTCGCAGCAGCGGCAGCAGCGCGTCGACCGTGTCCTTGACGGTGCCGACTAGCGGCGCCCGCACCGGGATCCGCTTGCCGATCTGCTCGCCCCGCACGTCGACCTGGACCACCGGCACGCCGTCGGGCAGGAAGGGCCGGTAGGGGAAGTCGGTGCCGAGCATGACCAGCGCGTCGCAGTGCTCCATGGCCCGGTACCCGGAGCCGAACCCGATCAGCCCGGTCATCCCCACGTCGTAGGGATTGTCGTACTCCACGTACTCCTTGCCGCCGAACGCGTGCACCACCGGCGCCTGCAGCGCCCCGGCCAGCGCGATCAGCTGGTCGTGCGCCCCGGCGCAGCCGGCCCCGGCCAGGATGGTCACGTCGCTGGCGTCGTTCAGCACCTGCGCGGCGGCCGCCAGCGACTGCTCGTCCGGGCGGACGACCGGCCGGGCGGGCCGGATCGGGACCGGATCGTGGTGCGACGGGGCGTCGGCGAGGAACACCTCGCCGGGCACCACGACCACCGCGACCCCGCCGCGGGCCAGCGCCGCGCGCATGGCCATCTCCAGCACCCGGGGCAGCTGCTCGGGAACGCTGACCAGCTCGCAGTACACGCTGCACTCGACGAACAGCCGGTCCGGGTGGGTTTCCTGGAAGTAGCCGCCGCCGATCTCCTCCCGCGGGATGTGCGCCGCGATGGCCAGCACCGGCACCCGGCTGCGGTTCGCGTCGAACAGCCCGTTGATCAGGTGCAGGTTCCCCGGCCCGCAGCTGCCCCCGCACACCGCCAGCTCGCCGGTCACCGCCGCCTCCGCGGCGGCCGCGAACGCGGCGCCCTCTTCGTGCCTGACATGCTCCCAGGTGATCGCCCCGTCCCGGCGCAGCGCGTCGGTGAACCCGTTCATCGAGTCGCCGGGGATTCCCCACACTCGTCGCACTCCCGACGCCTTCAGCGTCGCCACCATCACGTCAGCCACCGTCGTAGCCATCTGCTTTTCCTCCTGTCGTTCCCGGGTCGCTACAGGATCTTCGCGAGCAGCCAGAACGCGGTTCCGGTGCCCGCCCCGTAGCTCAGGTGCCCGGCCAGGTCCCAGGCCAGGGTCTTCGCGTCGTACTCCCAGATCGGCTTGTACAGCCCGGCCTCGGGCAGCACGACGTACCCGGTGATCCACACGATCGCGCCGAACGGCAGCCCGTACACCGGGCGCGGGTTGCGCAGCGATCCGGCCACGATCCCGTACCCGGCCGCCGCGGACGACCCGTAGGCCCAGTGCATGGCCGTGCTCACGGGAAAGGCCCACCGGTCGGGCAGCTCGCGGTGCGTGAAGCCCTCGATCACGCGCTTGGCGACCTGGCCGGGGGCGGGGGCCTTGTCCCAGCTGTCGACCGGCGCGAACTCCCACGCCAGCGGGTCTTCCGTGCCGCCAGAGCGGCGGTACTTGAGGTACTCCACCGCGTCCAGGCAGACCGTGCCGACGACGCCGGCCAGGATGCCTCCCGCGACCGCGGCGAGTGGTGTGAGCGGGTGCCTGAAGCCGTGCATCGAGTCTCCAATCGTTCGGGACGGGACGGGACGGGACGGGAGCCGGGGCTCAGTGCGGCGCGAGCCAGGCGAGCGCGCCCGCGACGAGGGCCTCGGTACCGGTTCGCAGGGTGGGCTGGAGCGGGGGCAAGAACGCCGGCGAGTGGTTGGTGGGCAGGTCGTCCAGGGTCCCGGCCTTCTCGGCCGCGAGGTAGGCCTGCTTGTCGGTGAACCCGATGGCCCAGTAGCAGTACGGGACGTGAGCGGCGTCGGGGATCTTGCTGAAGTCCTCGCTGACGGTCTGCCGGGGAATCTCGCCCGCCAGATCACCGAAATGCGCCGCGAACGCCTTCGCTACCCGGCCGGTGGCGGCCGCGTCGTTGTCAGTGACCGGGAAGGTGAAGATTGTCTCGAACTCCGGGTCCTTCGGTGAGCCGCTGGCCTCGCACTCGGCGCGCACGATCCGGTGGATGGCGTCCAGCATGCGCTGGCGGGTCACGGCGGAATAGCTGCGCATGTTGAGCTCGAGGACGGCGTGGCCGGGAATGACGTTGCTGCGCGTGCCGGCGTGCAGGCTGCCCACGGTCACGACCGCGGTGTCGCCGGGTGCGACCACGCGGGACACCACGGTCTGCAGCCGGACGACGATCATGGCGGCGAGCACTACCGGGTCGACGGCGTGCTGCGGCATGGAGCCGTGGCCGCCGCGCCCGTACACCGTGATCCTGATGCTGTCGGCGGCCGACATGAACGGGCCAGGGCACGTGGCCACGGTCCCGGCGATGCCGGGCAGCAGGTGCTGCGCCAGCGCGACGTCCGGGACGGGGATGCGCGTGAACAGGCCGTCGTCGACCATCTCCTGCGCGCCCTCGCCGGTCTCCTCGGCGGGCTGGAACAGCGTGATCAAGGTCCCGTTCCACTGGTCGCGCCGGGCGGCCATCAGGGTTGCCATGGTTGTCATGCAGGCCATGTGCATGTCGTGCCCGCAGGCGTGGTCGACGGACACCTCCTGGCCTTGAGCGTCCTTGACGGTGACGGTGCTCGCGAACGGCGCGCCGGTGGTCTCCCGCAGCGGCAGCGCGTCCAGCTCGCAGCGGAGCAGCACCGTGGGCCCGCTGCCGTTGGCCAGCACGCCCGTCACCCCGGTGCCGCCGATGCCCTCCTGGACCGTGAAGCCGTCGCCGCGCAGCCGCCCGGCGACGCGCCGGGCGGTCTGGTGCTCCTGGTGGGACAGCTCCGGGTGCTGGTGCAGGTCCCGGTAGAAGTCCTCCTGGCCGGGCCGCAGGTTCTCGTAGCCGGCCAGGATCTCGTCAATGGCGCTCATTACCGTTCAGCTCCTTTCCCCGCCGGAGAAGATCTCGAGGAAGAACAAGAACACGTTCAGGATGTCCAGGAAGATCGACGCCGCCAGCAGCGGCGCGGACGCGGCGTCGGTGTTGGTGCGCAGCCGCTGGAAGTCGAACATGACGAACCCGGCGAAGATCACCAGGCCGAGCACGGAGTAGACCAGGCCGCTGGCCGGGATGTTCACGAAGATCGCCACGATGCCGAAGATGATCAAGCCCACCAGGGCCCAGAACGCCACCCGCGCGACCGGGGCGAGGTCCCGGCGGGTCGCGTAGCCGGCCGCGCCGAATCCGGCGATGAACAACGCGGTCGCCCCGCCGGCCTGCCACAAGGCGGTCGGGTCCATGCTGCCGTAGTAGGCGATGGTCGGCGCCACGGCCAGCCCGATCAGCAGGCCGAACGCGGCCAGCAGCCCGACGGCCAGCTGGATCGAGCTGCGCACCGCGAACCGCATGCCGATCAGGCAGCCGAACGCGGCGATGAAGGCGATGATGCCGACCGCGCCGGTCAGGTTGCGGCCCAGCCAGGCGCCGAGGGCGAACAGCGCGGCCGTGATCGCGACGTAGCCCATGGTCTGGCTGAACAGCACGTGCGCCTGGTTGCGGGCGTCCGTCCCCATCCGCTGGTAGGTGAGTGAATCGGTCATGATGTCCTGCTCCTTCAGGTCGGCCGCCACCTATGCCTACGGTGGCGGGTGCCGGTCACCTGTCGCGCCTGTGAAAGCCCTGGCACGTACCCTGGTCGGATGAGCCGCAGAAGCCGCCGATTGTCGTATGAGCTGCTCGGCTGCGGCTGGCACGGGCACGCCCTCGTCGGGACCGACGCCGCGTCCGTGCGCCAGGAAGACGACCTCGTGGTCCGCGAGCAGGCGGGCCTGCGCTGGCACCGCTGCCTGCGGTGCGACGCGTGGCTGCCGCGGCCGGTCCCGGCTTCGCCTGACCGCCCGTTCCCGCCGGAGCGGGCTGAGATCACCCTCCCGCTCCGGGGCAGGGAGCTGCGGGAGCGGTACGTGCTGCGGCTGATCGCGGTGGACCGGGTGATCCACTGCGTGGTGCTGGCCGCGCTGGCCGTCGCGGTCTTCGTG
>NZ_JBARCR010000843.1:0-2948 GCF_049794275.1 Trebonia sp. | reverse complement strand
TGGCGTACCGGAGGCTGGCGAAGGTCGCCGAGTCCCTCGACGTGACCGGCCGGGTGCTGTTCGCCGGCGAGGTCGGCCGCGGCGCGCTGCCGCCGCTGCTGCGCTCCGCCGACCTGCTGGTCAACGTCTCCGAGTACGACCCCACCGGAATGCTCTCCGTGCAGGCGATGGCCTGCGGCACCCCCGTCGTCGCGACGGCGGTCGGCGGCCAGGTCGACGCCGTGGTCGACGGCACGACCGGCATCCTGGTGCCGCCCGGCCGGCCGGCGCTGCTCGCCCAGCGGATCCGCCAGCTGCTCGCCCACCCCATGCTGCTCGAGGCGTTCAGCGTGGCCGCGGCTGACCGCGCCAGGTCCCGCTACTCCTGGGACCGGATCGCCCACGAGACGCTCGCCGTCTACGACACCGCCGTGGACAAGGCGGCGGCGCTGGCGGCCTGACAGCCAACCCCCTCCCCCCGGGCGGAGCGCGTGCTGCCGATCCTCCGTGATCTCGGCGTGAGCACGCTGATACTAGTGCCATGACTGAGATTGAGTCCCTGACCGCCGAGGTCCGCCAGTTGCGCGCCGAGGTCGGCCGGCTGCACGCCGCGCATACGGCGGTGCACATGCGGCACGGCTGGATGAGCATGCTCTTCAAAGACCTGTCTACTAACCCGTACACCCAGTACAAGGTCCATATGTGGGGCGCGATCTACTGGTTGATCAACTTTCCGCTGATCTGCTGCTTGTTCTTCTTCACGCCCACGCTGTGGCTCAAGCTCGGCATCTTCATCACGCTGATCTACTCGATCTACGCCAACCTTGCGACCGACTACGGCGCCATGTCGGCGGCCGAGGCGGCGTTCGGAGAGCCGCAGCCACCGCCGATCCCGCTTGAGCCGCCGACGCTGCCGTCGATATGAAGCGGCGCGAGAATGCAAGAACGCCGCATGGCCCTGTGGCCGTAGCGACGCCCTCGCAGAACAGCGGTTCGGCTACGCGGCGAGCAGCCGCTCGAAGAAGGAGCGGTATCGGCGCAGGCCCCGCCGTAGGTCCTCGGTGGATACGTCCTCGCCACCGGACCACCGTGACTCGAGCTGCGCGCGTTCGCTGGCGAACATCTGAGCTAGCCGTTGCATGAGCTCGGCAACGAGGGCATCAGCGGCCTGGACCGCTTTCCTCGGCTCGTCCACGAACTCAGCCTGGATGTCCTTCCACTGCACGAGGAGATTCTGCAGCTCATTGTCTTCCAGCAGCTGCGCCCGGGGCTGATCACTCGCACCGGGATCGTTGTCGAGCGCCGGGTTCTGGTCCGAGCTCGCGCGATCCTCCCTCTCGGAGCCCGCCGCCGCGATCTGCTCGGTGCTCAGCACCCTGCCTTCCGTGCTCTCAGGGTCGTTCATTGGCCACCTCGCTCTCATCGGTCGTCCGCCGTTCGGTGACGTCCTCCTGGTCGCCATCTGCCCGCAGCAGCTCGCTGAACAGCGAACGGTAGTGCAGCAGCGCCTCCCGGAGGTCTTCCGTGCTCACCTGCTGGGTCCCCGCCCGCTCGCAGATACCGTGCGCGAACCGGTAATCCTCCACCACCTCAGGGTGGTCGACCGACACCAGGTCGGCCTGCGCGTCGAAATCCCCCACCGGGTAGCCACGCGCGTCCATGACGCTGTAGAGCAGCCTGTCAGCGGTCACGACCGCCTCCTGCGGCTGGTCGACGAAGCGTTCCTGCACGTCCTGCCACTCTTGGGCGAACCGCGCCCGCGTTCCCTCTGGCAGCGGCTTGATGTCGAGCCGGGCACGCTGCTTCTCGCGATCACGCAACTCGGCTTCGGCGGCCCGCCGATCCTCCCGGGCCTCTACTGCCCGGTCGTACTCCGGGCCGAAACGCTCACGTAGCGCCGTCGCTCTTCGCTGGCGGACCGCCATCGCGATCAAGGCGATGACGACCACAGCAGCGATGACAATCAGGATCCACACCCAGCTAGCCATCAGTTCCTCCCTGTGATCGAGCCCAGCTTCTACCCGGTCCCGGTGATTAAAACGTCCGCACAGGTACGCCGCGTGGCAGGAAGGCAATGCACAGGTGGGCGTGGGCCTAGTCCGCGACCAGGGCTCTTACGTGGCCCGGTGCCGTCTTAGCCGGCCACGTCCTGGTGGCCGGTGAGCACGCGGAGGCCAGGCACCAGCTGCGGCACACGCCTGCGGTAGCGCGGGTAGTCCTGGGGAAACTCGGCCGTCATGAATCGTTCCTCGATGCGGATCTTGAATTCGATCAGGATCAGCGCAATCGGGAACGGCACGATCCACGGCCCGGCTCCGGCCACCAGCATGGTGCCTAGCAGCATGCCCAGCAGCCCGGTGTAGATGGGGTGCCTGGTGATGGCGTACGGTCCGCTGGTGCGCAGCTGGTGGCCTTCTTTGACCGCGGGTGCCGCGCTCCACATGAGGCCGAGCGTGAACCTGGCCCACAGGGTGAGCGCGGTGGCGGCGAGCAGGATGGCCAGGCCGAGGAACCGGGCCCAGGGTGCGGAGAAGGTCACCGCCTGCCAGTCCGCGCGGGGTACCGCGAGGCGGACTGCAGTGAAGATGACCACGACGGGAATGGCTCCCGTTCCGTACCAGGAGCGCTGGCGCTGCGCCGGGGCGCGGGTCTCGTTGTAGTTCGCGGTGATAAGCCAGACTGCCGTGAAGACGAGCCAGCACACCGCGATGCTGACCGCCGCCATCACGTTCACGATGCAAACGAATACCCCAGGAACAGGATTGTCAACGGACGGGTCCCCGATTGTCTGATTAGGACCGGATGGCGCAATCCCGCAGGCAGTCCCGCTCGGGAGCCAAGACAGGTCTCACCGTCTTGTCGTTTCCTTCCCGGTGCGGCGCGGCATGTCAGTACGTCCCGTGCAGGCTGCGGCCGAACGTGCGCTCATAAGGCGTTCACGGCTGCGGTAGCTCGGCGAGCGCTATCGC
>NZ_JBARCR010000842.1:0-2716 GCF_049794275.1 Trebonia sp. | reverse complement strand
GCACGTACGCGCGCTTGCGCCCGATCAGATCGCCCACCTTGCTGCCGATCAGGATGAACGCCGCCGACACCAGCGCCTCAAGCGCGATCGCGGACTGAACCCCGCTGACGGTCGTATGCAGATCGTGGACGACCGATGCGATGGAGACGTTCATCACCGATGTGTCGACGACCAGGACGAACATCGCCATCGCCAGCAGGATGGCCAGCCTGCGGTCCCCTTTGGCCAGCTCAGGAGCACTGGTAGCAGACTCACCGGTCATAGCAGGTTCACCATCCTGACAGTCATGCGCCTTTCGGCTGAAGGCAAGCCGCGTGTCCTTCGCCCTTTCGCGCCCGAACACGACCTGATCATGGCCTGCCAGAGACACACAGCGGAAGACACGTCAGGCCTGTATCTCGGGATGCTTGGGCACCATCAGGCACCCACCCACGTGAATGCGGCAGTACCGCAGGCTCAGCGAGTCGGAATCTCCGGTTCGAGGCGCTCACTGCCAGCCTCGCCGTCTCCTTGGCGGGTCAGGTAAGCATCCGGTCCGCAGGCAGCCGGCTGCCAAGCTCACGACAGCCTGCCGGTGCGCCCGGCCGTGTCGTCAGTGGACTGGCGGGAGGGCTGGCTCACGTGCCGGGCCAAAGATCCTCGGGTTCCCGCCCGCGGGTTTCCGGAAGGAGCCAGAACAGCACCATGAGCAGTGCTGCTGGAACGAAGGTGACCAGCCCGGCTGTCGCGAACCGGTGGCCGGAGCCGGCCACTGCGCCGAAGGCGACCAGGCCGGTGACGGCGCCCAGCACACCCGCGGCCAGCGACCAGCCTGCCGCTGAGGCCCGGACCGTGGTGGGGAACAGCTCGTTGACCAGTGACCCGGCCGCCGGGGCGAAGACCGAGGCGGCGAACACACCGAGGATGTAACCGGCCACCAGCGCCAGGGAGGAACCGGTGTAGGTCCAGATGGCGAGCACGGCCACGGCCGCCATGGCCAGCGCGCCGGTCAGGCGCCGGCCAGCCCGGTCCGCCAGCCACCGTCCGGCCAGCAGGCCGCCCAGCCCGGCGACGCCGGCACCTGCCACCATGCCCGCCGTCACGATGCCCGGCTGGTGGAGGAAGTTCTGCGCGAAGAGGAAGACGAAGCTGTTAGCCGGCCCGGTGATGACCGAGACGGCGAACCCGAGCACCACGATCACCGCCAGGCGGCGGCGGAACGGCCTGGCCACGGCATCAAGCACCGGGACCGGGTGCTCCGGTCCGGCCGCAGCCACGGTGAACCGGTCAGGCTCCTCGATCCATCTTCGGAGCAGCGGCAGCAGGGCCAGGGGCACCACCGCCAGCACGAACACGCCGCGGAACCCGAGCGTGCTCGCAGCCAGGCTGTGCACGATGGCGATGGCCCCGGCGCCGGTGCCGTACCCCGCTGCGACGAGCGCCACCGCCTTGGCCCGGTCCGCCGAGGCGGTCTGCTCCGCAGCGGTGACCTGCGCCAGCCCGTTCGTGGCAGCCAGCAAAGGACGGCCGCAGGCGAAGATGGCCACGAACCACCAGTAGGTGGGGCTTGCCGCGGCCACCACCGTCAGGGCCAGCCCTATGCCGACCGTGGCGAGCAGCAGCGTCCGGCGGCCGAAGCGGTCGGCAAGGCCAATGACCGGAAGCGCGCCGAGCGAAGCCAGGCGCATGATGGCGAGCCCGATGCCCAGGTCGGTGCCCGACAGCCCGGCCTGGGCGACGAGAGTCCCGCCGTTGTCCGCCTGGCCGAACCCCCGGGCCACGTCGCCGAGGGCCGCCACGACGCCGAACTGCCCGAACCCCGCGGCGAAGGCGGCGATAGCCGCGCCGACGACGGCCCGGTCGCTCCAGCGATGCAACCGGAACGCGCCCCGCGCGGCTACGGTGCCCTGGCCCGGATCAGTGCTCAATGCTGCCCACCTTGCCCGGGACGCACCCCCTGGGCATGCAGGTCACGCAGAAGACCGTCCCGGCACCCTCCTGCCTCAGATCCTCCACGGCAACACCGCACCATGGCAATGGGCGCCGGGCATATCCCGGTCCGGACTGGTGAAGGCCCCGATTCGGGGATGCTGCCCATCCCAGTTCCGAAACCCCAGACGCTGCATATCCGCGGCACCCGGCCGCGTCCACCCCAGGACCCGTTCAGATAGCCGAGATATGCGCGCCACCATCCTCCTGGCTCCAGGCCTCCTGGCTCCAGGCCGCGGCTGCCGCGCAGATCGGCGGGCAGGCGTGCGTCCGTTTGAGGCGGAGTCTGCTCGCCGAGGTACGTCCTCGCAATGGGAGTGCTGTTGATCGGCATCTGGCCCCTCGGAGCGGTGGGTGATCGCGGGGCTGGCCGCCTGTCCGGCATCGGGTAAGTACCCTTGGGCGGTGTTCTCGCCTCAAGGGCCGTCCATGCGTGAACTGGCGGTGCAGGCGCTGTCCTCGGTCGAGGGCGGCTATGACTTGCTTGCCCCGAAGTTCGACTACACGCCTTTCCGCACCTCCGATGGCGTGCTCGACGCGACCGCCGGCGCGCTGCGCCCGTTCGGCCCGTTCGGCCGGGGACTGGACGTGTGCTGTGGCACCGGCGCGGGCATGCGGGTCCTCGGGTCCCTGTGCCAGGAACCGGTCACAGGCGTCGATTTCAGCGCTGGCATGCTAGCGCAGGCGCGCAGCGCGCACCCGGACGCCGGATGGGTACGGGCCGATGTCCGCGCCCTGCCCTTTGCCG
>NZ_JBARCR010000841.1:0-3010 GCF_049794275.1 Trebonia sp. | reverse complement strand
AACGCGGTCAGCCGCTTGGCCTCGCCCGACGCGCCGCAGCGGGAGCACTCTTCGAGCGCGGGGGCGTAGCCGGCGACGGCCAGCGAGCGCAGCAGGTACGCGTCGAGCACCAGGCGCGGCTCGCGCGCGTCCTCGCCGGTCTCGCTGAGCGTGCGCAGCCCGCCGATCAGCAGCAGGAACTGCCGCAGCGCGGGTTCCTTCTCCATGGGCGTGAGCCGCTCGGCGGTCTCCAGCATCGCGGTGCCCGCGGTGTACCTGGGATAGTCCTCCGCCAGCGGCGCGCCGTACGGCCTGATGACCTCCGCCTGCGTGATCACGTCCAGCGACCTGCCGGGGTGCAGCATCACGTCGACGTGGGTGAACGGCTCGAGCCTGGCGCCGAACCGGGACTTGGTCCGCCGCACGCCCTTGGCGACGGCGCGGACGCGGCCGTTCTGCCGGGTGAGCAGGGTAATGATGCGGTCCGCCTCGCCCAGCTTCTGCGTCCGCAGCACGACCCCGTCGTCCCGGTAACCCTGCACCGTTCTATTCTGCCTGTCGATTGCGCAACCGACACCAATAGAGCGGGTCGATGGCGCAATCGACAGGTGGGGTTAGGCGGCCGACAGGTGGGGTTAGGCGGCCGCGCCGCGGCGGGAGCGGTTGACCGCCGAGACGATCGCGCGCATCGAGGCCGTCGCGGTGTTGGTGTCGATGCCGACGCCCCACAGCACCTGGCCGCCGATCTCGACCTCCATGTAGGAGGCCGCCTGGGCGTCGGTGCCCTCGGTGAGCGCGTGCTCGGCGTAGTCCAGCACCCGGACGTCGATGCCGACCGAGGCGAGCGCGGCGCAGAACGCGGAGATCGGGCCGTTGCCGGCGCCCTCGATCTCCTGCGCGGCGCCGTCGACGGAGACCTCCGCCGATAGCACGTGCTTGCCCTCGACCACCGAGGAGGACTGTTGGTCGAGCAGCGCCACCGAGCCCTCCGTGAGGTACTCGGCGGTGAAGCTGTCCCAGATCTCGTTCGGGGTGACCTCCCCGCCCTCTTCATCGGTGCGGACCTGGATCACCTTCGAGAACTCGATCTGCAGCCGCCGCGGCAGGTCGAGGTGGTGGCCGCTCTTCATCACGTAGGCCACGCCGCCCTTGCCGGACTGGCTGTTGACCCGGATGACCGCCTCGTAGGAGCGGCCCACGTCGTGCGGGTCGATCGGCAGGTACGGCACGTTCCAGGCGTAGTCGCTGAACGGGATGCCCGCCGCCGCGGCCTCGGCCTCCAGGGCCTCGAAGCCCTTCTTGATCCCGTCCTGGTGCGAGCCGGAGAACGCGGTGTAGACGAGCTCGCCCGCGTACGGGTGGCGCGGGTGCACGGGCAGCTGGTTCACGTACTCGACCGTGCGGCGGATCTCGTCGATGTTCGAGAAGTCGATCATCGGGTCGATGCCCTGGCTGAACAGGTTCAGGCCGAGCGTGACCAGGCAGACGTTCCCGGTCCGCTCGCCGTTGCCGAACAGGCAGCCCTCCACCCGGTCCGCGCCGGCCAGCACGGCCAGCTCGGCGTCCGCGACGGCGGTGCCGCGGTCGTTGTGGGTGTGCACCGACAGGCATACGTGCTCGCGGCGGGACAGGTTGCGGCTCATCCACTCGATCTGGTCCGCGTACACGTTCGGCGTGGACCGCTCGACGGTGCACGGCAGGTTGAGGATGATCTCGCGGCCGGGCCCTGGCTGCCAGACGTCCATGACCGCCTCGCAGGTCTCCAAGGCGAAGTCCAGCTCGGTGTCCATGAAGATCTCTGGCGAGTACTCGTAGCCGAAGTCCGTGCCGTCGCCGAGGATCTTGTCCGCGTACTCCATGACGTGGCGGGTGCCCTCGGCCGCGAGCGCCTTGCACTCCTCGCGGCCGATGCGGAACACCACCTTGCGGAACGTCGGGGCGGTCGCGTTGTACAGGTGCACGGTCGCCCGCTGGGCGCCTTCCAGGCTCTGCACCGTGCGCTCGATCAGGTCCTCGCGCGCCTGGGTGAGCACCGAGATGCGCACGTCCTGCGGGATCTTGCCGCCCTCGATGAGCCCCCGCACGAAGTCGAAGTCGGTCTGGCTCGCGCTCGGGAAGCCGACCTCGATCTCCTTGTAGCCCATCGTGACGAGCAGGTCGAACATGGCGCGCTTGCGGTTCGGCGACATCGGGTCGATCAGGGCCTGGTTGCCGTCCCGCAGGTCGGTGGTGAGCCAGCGCGGCGCCTTCGTGACGGTCTTGGCGGGCCAGGTGCGGTCGGGCAGGTCAACCGGTTTGAACGGGGTGTACCGGTGGCACGGCATGCCGCTCGGCTGCTGATAGACAGGGGCGACCGGCCGGTAAGACGGATTGTGCTGCATCGTTGCTGCTTCCTTCGCGGTTTGTCTGCTTGTGGCTTAGATGGCGGCCAGCGGACATGCCAGGAACCCGCGACGAGGGAGCCAGCCTTTACAGGCCCCCGCCGCGGCCGCTAAGGAGGAGCAGCTCGCGCAGCATGACCGGGCCAGCATATCAGGCGGAAAATCGTTCGCGTCTTGCTGCTGACTGAGGTTGGCTTGACGGATGCGCATCACGCGACTTGACCACGCCGATCACGACGGCGTCCGCGGCTGCCACGACGTATGGCTCGCGGCGCTCGCGGCCGACGACCCGCATTCCCCGCCGCTTTCGCTACCGGTGTTCCGCCACTGGCTGGCGCGCGGCTGGGAGTCCGAACCGTCGGAGACCTGGGTCGCGGTGGACGAGGCGACCGGGGAGGTCCTCGGCTGGTACCGCATCGAGCTCCCCGACCTGGAGAACAGGCACCGCTCGTTTGGCAGCCTCACGGTGCGGCCCGCGTCGCGGCGCCGCGGAGTGGGCAGCGCGCTGCTGCGGCACGAGGTGGAGCGCGCCAGGGCCAACGGGCGGACCGTGCTGCGCGGCAGCGCCCTGGCCGACTCCGCGGGAGACGCCTTCGCCCGGCAGGCCGGGGCGGAGCCGAGCCTGGTCGACGCGCGGCGCGTACAGGACC
>NZ_JBARCR010000840.1:0-1856 GCF_049794275.1 Trebonia sp. | reverse complement strand
TCGTCCTCATTCCGCCAGGGCCGGCCGACCGGTTTGCCCTGGCTCGTGCTCCCAGGTCAATTCCGGGCGCTACCCCGGCCAGACGCGAAGCGCCCCGGTTGCACCCGCATCCCTGCACGCAGAATGTGCCTGGCCCGGTAAGGCTCAGGCGGATGACACGCTCCCCTCAGTCGTCGCCGATGTAGCCCGTATCGGGATCGATCATGGCGAGGAAGACGCGGATGTGCTCTCGGTGTTCCTGCACCGGCCGGCCCGGTGTCCCGCTCGACCCGAATCCGTAGCCCTCGTTAGGCCCGCTCAGCCAGTCGTAGGCGGTGCCGCCGTCCCCCGCCCGGCGAATGGCGAACCGTTCGCCGTCGACGTCGAGGGTGAACAGCACCGGCCCGGGACTTCCCTCTGTTCCGCGGTAGGCAGCTGGAACGGCGGGAAGACCGTTGCCGTCTCCGCTGGGGCTGCTATGCACAAGAGCCAGCATCCACGGCCGCCGGCTTTGAGTCCATCGCATAGGCGCCCGGCTGACGCACTCATCAGCCGCGGAAGATATTACGATGTCGTATAATCTGATGTCGTGAAGTCCGAGATCGTTCCATCTGAATGGTCGGCCCTGCTCGCACTGCACCGCGCAGCCCACGCCACCGTCCATGTGCTGGCCGCCGAGCTTGCCGACCTTGGCCTGACCGCCTCCGAGATCAACGCCCTGGCCAATCTCGCCGACGGCCGCAGCCGGAGCGTGTCCGAGCTGGCCGTGGCCACAGGCAATCGCCCCACCACGCTCACCAGCGTGCTGGACCGCCTGGAACGACGCGGCCATATCACTCGCGGCGGCCGCCCGGGAGACCGCCGGGCGGTGCTCGTCCAGCTCACCCCTTCCGGCCGGCAGGCCGCGACAATGATCCGGCAGGCGATCACCGGCCTGGAACGCCGCGCGCTCGGCGCCTTGCCCGCCGAGGCAGTCGCCGGCCTGCACGCCGGGCTGCAAGCCCTCACCGAGGTGACGCCATGACAACACACGGACCGGCACCGCACGCTGGCAGCGGCGCCCTGTTCGATGCGCTGATGGCCGAGGTGATGGCGGGCGCCAGCCGGTTCGGCCACCGTGAACACGTCCACCTGACGTGGCTGGCCGTGCGTCGCAGCGGCGTCGCGGCAGCGGTCGGCGTGGTCAGCGACGGCATTCAGCGCACCGCGCGCTACGCCGGCGCACCGCAGAAATACCACGCGACCGTCAGCCGGGCCTGGGTGGAACTGGTCGGCTACCACGCAGCCGAGAGCGGCGAAGACGATTTCGCCGCTTTCACCGATCACCACCGCGCCCTGCTGGACAAGCGGTTGCTCACCCGTTTCTACCGCCCGGCCACCCTGGCCAGCGCCCAGGCGAAGACCGGCTGGGCAGAACCCGACCTTGCGCCCTTCCCATGGCAGGACCCGGAACGGAAAGGCTCCCGTCACAGCTCGCCGTAGGTGATCGCCGCGCCGTACGATACAGAGCCCGGCTCCTGGGCCGATGGCAGGTCTAGGTGGTGCCGAACCAGGTCAGGGCCAGGGAATCCAGGGTGGGCTCGGGCGGGGCCGGGAGCTCGCTGAGGCACTCAGGCAGGTTGCTGTGCACGTGCAGGAGTGTGTACGCGAGCAGTTCGCGCGGGTCGAAGCTGCGGCCGTAAGCGGCCAGGATGCGGCCGAGCAGGCGCGGGTCGCCGCGCGAGATGAACAGGCCGGCGGCGGCGAACTCGTAGGCGCGGTCACCGGTCATTGCGGTCTCGAAGTCCAGCAGCCCGCTCAGCGTCCACGGACCGGGGGTTACCACCAGATGCTCGCGTATCACCTCGGTGTGCAACAGCACCCGCTCCCGCCCGGGC
>NZ_JBARCR010000839.1:0-6152 GCF_049794275.1 Trebonia sp. | reverse complement strand
GGTTGAGTTCGGAGGCGTAGGGCGGGAGCCGGTAGGCCGTCAGCCAGGACCTGGCGGCGGCCAGCTCGGCCATTGCGCGGCTGACGTGGGAGTTCAAGTTGTCCCAGGCCAAGACGACGGGCCCGTTCAGCTGCTGGTGCGCGGCGTCCGGGAACGGGCGTATCCGTCTAGTCGTTGGCGCCGATGACCTTGAAGTCCTGGTTGACGAAGATGTGGTGCGGCCAGTTGACGCCTATGTAGTGGACCTCGTAGTCGCCGTTGCCCAGCTCCACAACACGGTCGACGACGCCCCCCGGGTAGGCGGCCAGCGCAGCTTCCGTCGCCTTATTGGCTGCCGTTCCGCTGGCGAGCGTCCCCGACCCCTGGGTGTAGTCCGCCGGGACCTGACCAACCGTCTTTGACGTGGCCGGTGCACCCTGCTGAAAAGGGACCACCCCTGCCGCCGAGGAAGCCGCCGATCCTTCGCTGCCAGCCGGCTGCACGGTGACCTGCGTGGCCGTGATGGTCGTTGAGCTGGTCGTCCCGAGTACGAGGACGGGTTGGCCTTTTGTAATGGCACTCGCCGGCGCCGGGCTCGTCCCGTTCTGGTACGTCGTGGAGGACGTCTCCTTGACGGTCACCTTCTGACCCGCTGATGTCGTGATTGTGAAGCCCGACGTGGACAGGCTGCTGACGGTGCCGGATGATCCCCCCGCGGCCGGCCCGGACCGGGCGTTGGATCCCCCGCCGCCAGAGCTGCTCCCGGCAGCGGGGGCGGTGCTAGCAGCAGCAGTAGAGCCGCTGCCGGAGGTTGCGCTGACGATCCCGTAGGAACCGCCCGCGACCGCGATGGCCGCGGCGCCGACAACGATGGACCTGGTGAGTTTGCGGGGAAACATTTGTTGAGCTCCTTGCGTCGATGCCCTGGATCTGAGGATGGCAGCCGACGGTGGAACTGCGATGGAAGCAACCCGGAAGGTGGCCGAAAGGCTGGCCGGCACAGGCTGAGGCTTAGCTCTGAGGCTTAGCTGAGGCTTAAAACCCGCGGTGCTGGCTGTGCTAATTCCCAGATCCGAACCTGACGACCGGTGCAGCGGCAAAGTGCATCAACTGCACCGTACGAAGCTGACCGCATGCAACCTGCGTAGGCTCGCTGACCTGCATCAGCGATCTTCACCGACCTTCCTGCACCTCGATGGCATGCAAGAGGTCTCAATTCTGGGGGTTACAGAAGGTGAGCTCAGCAGCGGGCAGAAGAGTGTCTGATGGCCTCGAATGGTTGTCCTTCTCCACCGAGCAGAGTGTCGAGGGGAACGCCTCGGCAGGCATGTCCAGCTTGACCCGGGCTTACAGGACTGTCAGGCCCGCCGGGCACCGGAGATCGCCAGTGAGCGGGCCCGCGATCCGCAGGCGCGGCAGCGAATAGGAGAAGCTGTGGCCGCTGTCGGCCCTGGAGATCCTCAGCCCCGGTGACAGCGAGTTCCTCATCGGGCGATGTCCCGGCCCTGACCATCCGACGCGACTCCCCCGCCGTGCTAGTGCCGAACCAGGCCGCCTTCCCGGACACCGCCAGGTTGCTGCCGGTCATGGTGCCGGCCCTGGGCCGCGCATCGCGGTCCGCCGGGCTGCTGGACAGCTCATCATCCGTGCCCTAGCGGACCACGGCGTACACGGTCTCCGCGGAGGCCGAATGAAGCCGGCCGCCATGACCTCGTTTTCATTGGCCCAGCCGCCTAGGGTACGCATGAGGGTCCGGTCGGCGCGATGCTGGTAGGACTCGTCGCCTGGCAGTCGCCTGGCAAGGGAGAGACCGATGGCACGGACGCACGAGCCGGTTGCGGTGCTCGGCATTGGAGCGATGGGCCACGGGATGGCAACCAGTGCTTTGCGCGCGGGCATCCCGACGATCGTCTGGAACCGCACGATGGAGGCGACCCGGGACCTGGCTGAGCTCGGCGCTGAGGTCGCCGAGACCGCCGCGGGCGCAGCGCGGCGAGCCGCGATCGTGGTCACGATGGTGACCGACGCCGATGCCGCCCTTTCGATCGCAAGGGACCAGGGGATGCTCGCTGCTCTGGCTCCCGGCGCGATCTGGGCCCAGATGAGCACCATCGGCGTGGCGGGGACCGACCGCGTCGTAGCCATGGCCGGTGCTGAGCGCCCGGACGTGATGCTCCTGGATGCGCCAGTGTCGGGAAGCAAGGATCCGGCAGAACACGGCCAGCTGACGATCTTCGCGTCAGGACCCGACGAGGCGCGTCCGCGTGTCGCTCCGCTGTTCGACGCACTCGGCCAGCGCACGATCTGGGTCGGCGCGGCCGGGGCCGGCACGCGGCTGAAGCTGGTGAACAACACCTGGCTGGCATTCGCGGCGGAGGCGGTTGCCGAGTCTGTGGCTCTTGCTCGCCGGCTGGGCCTTGAGACCGAGACGGTGGTGGACGCGCTTGGCGGCGGCCCGCTCGTGTCCACCTGGCAGGCAGCCAAACTGCGCCGTATCGCCGACGGGGAGTTCTCGGCCCAGTTCGCGCTGTCGCTCGCGCTCAAGGACGTGCACCTTGCCCTCCAAGCGGCCGGCGGCGACCGGTTCGCCGTCCTTGCCTGCCTGGCTGACGAATGGCAGCAGGCCGTTGAGCAAGGTCTGGGCGAGCAGGACCTGACCATCGTGACCCGCGTGCTCGAACAGCAGGGAGGGACGCCCTGACCCTGACCGGGGTGCTTCACGCATACCGCCACCGCGGCTTCGCTGGCCTCATGGTCCGGAAGTTCGGCGACCGCCCCGAGGCGGCTATGGACCGCATGGATCCGGCAGCTGCCCGCCAGCTCCGTTAGACCGGCCTCCGACAGCACCCGGCGCGCCGCCTGACCACGTGATGGCGAACATCCGCGCGGACGCGTATCTTTTGCGGCGCTCCGGGTCTCGCTAGCCTGGCTTTATGGACTATCGCATGCTGGGAGGCAGCGGCTGCGCGGTGTCGAGCCTGTGCCTGGGGACGATGACGTTCGGCGTCGAGGCCGACGAGTCCGGCGCGCACCAGCAGCTTGACCGTTTTATCGAGGCGGGCGGAACGCTGGTGGACACGGCGGACGTGTACGGCGGCGGGAGGTCGGAGGAGATCATCGGCCGCTGGTTCGCCAACCGCCCTTCCGATGTCACCGAGCCCGTGGTGCTGGCCACCAAGGGCCGTATGCCGGTGGATGACTCGCCGAACGGCGCCGGGCTGTCCGCGCGCCACCTGACCCGCGCGCTTGAGTCTTCGCTGCGCCGGTTGGGGCTGGAGGCGGTCGACCTGTACCAGGTGCATGCCTACGACCCGCTGACGCCGCTCGAGGAGACCTTGCGGACGATCGAGGGCTTCATCCAGGCCGGCAAGATCCGCTACTGGGGGCTGTCCAACTTCACCGGCTGGCAGCTGACCAAGGCCGTGCACCTGGCCCGAGCCCTGAACGTGGCTGGGCCGGTGACCCTCCAGCCGCAGTACAGTCTGCTGGCCCGGGAGATCGAGTGGGAGATCGTGCCGGCCGCGCTCGACGCCGGGATGGGCCTGCTGCCCTGGAGCCCGCTCGGCGGCGGCTGGCTGTCCGGCAAGTACCGCCGTGACCAGCGCCCGGCCGGCGCGACCCGCCTCGGCGAGGACCCCGGCCGCGGCATGGAGGCCTACGAGCGGCGCGGCACGGACCGGACCTGGCACGTCATCGACGCGGTGCAGAAGGTCGCCGAAGACCGCGGTGTGTCCATGGCCGAGGTCGCGCTGGCCTGGCTGACCGCCCGGCCCGCGGTCAGCTCGACGATCCTGGGCGCCCGGACGCTGGACCAGCTCGAGGCCAACCTGCGCTCAGCCGGGCTGCGCCTGACCGCGGCCGAGACCGCCACACTCGACGCCGCCAGCGACCCGCACCCCGTCGACTATCCCTACGGCGAGCTGGGCGTCGAGCAGCGAGCCCGCACCCTGCCGGCCGGCCACTGAGCACCGTCACTGAGCCCGGCCGTCGGCTAGGACGATGAGCTGGCAGACGTGCTGGTCTGGGTGAACACCCAGCACAGCGGACCGTCTCGGCGGGATCCAGGTGCTGCTGCCCGAGGCTCGCAAGCGCAGAGAGCCGGGATCGGTCCAGCGGGCCGGCCGGTGCCGTGGCCGGGCAGTTACTGGCCCAGGAGCCATTGCCCTGGCGCGATGAGCTGGCGGGCTTCGGCCGGCCCCCACGAGCCGGGCGCGTACCCGCGGACCGGGGGCGGGCTGGTGAGCAGCGGCTCGGCCACCTGCCACACCGCGGCCAGCCCGTCCGGCCGGGTAAACAGCGAGCGGTCGCCGATCAGGACGTCGTGGATCAGCCGCACGTACGGTGGCAGCGGGTCGGCACCGTGCAGGCTGGCCAGCGGGAACGCCGCGCGGACGACGTCGAGGTCCAGCGCGGGCCCGGGCTTCTTGGCCACCAAGAGCAGGTCGATCTCCCCGTCACCGGCCAGCGAGAAGGACAGCACGTTCCCATCGCGGGGCAACTGGCCGGCCAGCGGCCCAGGCGGCTCGCGCAAGATCAGGCTGACCTGCTGCTTGGACGCGGCCAGCCGCTTCCCGGTGCGCAGGTAGAACGGCACATCCCGCCAGCGGGGGTTGTCGATCCACACCCGGGCGGCCACGAACGTGTCCCGGCCAGAGTGCGGATCCACACCCGGCACCGCCCGGTACCCGTCGAACTGCCCCAGCACGACCTCCTGCGGGTCCAGCGGCCGGAAGCAGCTCAGGACCTCGTTCCGGGCCGCCTGCAGGCCCGGCGCGTCCAGGCTGGCTGGCGGTTCCATGGCGACCTCGGCGGCCACCTGGAACAAGTGCGTGACGAGCATGTCCAGGACCGCGCCGGTGGCGTCGTAGAACTGGGCCCGGTCACTGATGCCGAGCGTCTCGGGCACGTCGATCTGCACCGACTCGACGTGCTCGCGATCCCAGTACGCGGCGGACGAGCTGTTGGCGAAGCGGAGCACGTGCAGATCCTGGGTCGCTTCCTTGCCCAGGAAATGGTCGATCCGGTACACCTGCTGCTCATCCAGGACCGAATGAACGATCTGGTCGAGTTCGCGGAAGCTGCCGGGCGAGGTGCCAAACGGCTTCTCGAAGACAACCCGGGCGCCATCGGCCAGCCCGTACTGCCCCAGGGCCTGGGTCAGCCCGCCGAAGGCCACCGGCGGGACGGCCAGGTAATGCACCAGCTGCGGGCTGCCGCCGACCGATGCGCGCGCCTGGCCGAGCACGTCCGGCAAGCTGCCGGGATTGCCGGAGCTGAACCCGCCGCCGGCGAAGAACACGCGCTGCGCGAATGAGTCCCAGTCCGTGCCCTCGGGCTTGGGACCGAACTCGGTGAGCGCATCGCGGACGCGGGCGCGGAAGTTCTCGTGCGTGATGTCGCCGCGGCCGTTGCCTACCAGCAGCCACTGGCGGGGAAGCAGCCCTTCGCACGCCAACCGGTACCAAGCCGGCAGCACCATGCGCCTGGCCAGGTCACCGGTCGCCCCGAACAGGACGAAAACCGCCGGCCGTGCCGCCGGATCTGGCTGCTGCATCGCGGTCACCACGCCTCCAAGCTACATTCCTGCCCCGGCCCGCCAGGGCCGCCCTTCCTCCTCGAGGAACCCTTACCTGCCGGTTCAGGATTAGCAGCTGCTCCTGTTGCGCCGATCCCCATGTCGACCGCGGGCTGGCCGGAGACGCCGCGGAACTACATCAGGCCAGCGAGAGCGGCAGTGTGGCTCGATGAGGAGATCATTTGGCGCGAGAGTCGGCCGGGTCCGTTCGGGATAAAGGGAGAGCACTGACGCGGACGCAGCGGCTTTGCTGCCGCCCTTGTTAAGGGAGGCTCAATCGGGCGTTCGCGCGGGGTCCTTCCGGTTGCCGAGTGGCTGGTACCAGCCGTCGACTCGGCAGCCAGCGGCAGGAGGGGCGCAACTCACCGACGCTTCTTGTTCGCGAGCGTGATCGCCGCACCGCTGACCAGGCAGGAATAGCGCTCGCATGCATACGGGGCCGAGAGCCCAGAAGGAGGCGGCTTCGCCGCCGCTCACCTCCAGGGCGCGCCGCGCAGGCTACGGGGGGAAGAGCGGGCAGGCGCCCGCCGTACGCGCGGCACGCAAACCCCCGCGGTGGCGGGCTCGTGTCCGGCTTGGCGGCAGCGGCTCCTTCGGC
>NZ_JBARCR010000838.1:0-2167 GCF_049794275.1 Trebonia sp. | reverse complement strand
TGCGTGCCCCGCTCACGCCCGCGCCCGCCACGGCCGCGGTCGTCGCGGGGCTGCGGGCGACCGGCACAGAAGGCCCCGGCGGCGACCGGTTCCTCGCGCCAGAAATCGAAACGACCGTGGACTACGTGAGATCAGGCGACGCGGTGCGCGCCGCCGAGACGGTCACGGGGCCGCTGGAGTAGGCGGCGTACGTTCCGGATGATCGAAAGGACCTTAACCATGGAAGGCGCCCGACCCGTCCGCGCACCGCGCGGCACCACACTCACCGCCCGGTCCTGGCAGACCGAGGCACCGCTGCGCATGCTGATGAACAACCTCGACCCCGACGTGGCCGAACGTCCCGATGACCTCGTCGTGTACGGCGGCACCGGCAGGGCCGCCCGCAGCTGGAACGCGTTCGACGCGATGGTGCGCACGCTGACCTCGCTGCGCGAGGACGAGACCATGCTCGTCCAGTCCGGCAAGCCGGTCGGGGTCATGCGCACGCACGAGTGGGCGCCGCGGGTGCTGATCGCCAACTCGAACCTGGTGGGCGACTGGGCGACGTGGCCGGAGTTCCGCCGGCTGGAGGCGCTGGGGCTGACGATGTACGGCCAGATGACCGCCGGGTCGTGGATCTACATCGGCACCCAGGGCATCCTGCAGGGCACGTACGAGACGTTCGCGGCGGTGGCGGCGAAGCGGTTCGGCGGCTCGCTCGCCGGGACGCTGACCGTCACCGGCGGCTGCGGCGGGATGGGCGGCGCCCAGCCGCTGTCGGTCACGCTGAACGACGGCGTCTGCCTGGTCATCGACGTGGACCCGGCACGGCTGGCGCGGCGGGTTTCCACGCGGTACCTGGACGTGGTCGCCGACGACCTCGACGACGCGCTGGCTCGCTGTCTCGCGGCGCGCGACGCGCGGGTGCCGCTGTCGGTCGGCCTCGTCGGCAACTGCGCGGTCGTGCTGCCCGAACTACTGCGGCGCGGCGTCCCCGCGGACATCGTCACCGACCAGACGTCCGCGCACGACCCGCTCTCGTACCTGCCCGTGGGGGTCGAACTGGCTGACTGGCATGACTACGCCTCGGCAAAACCCGAGGAATTCACCGAACGGGCCCGGGCTTCGATGGCTCGTCACGTGGCTGCCATGGTGGGCTTCCTCGACGCGGGCTCCGAGGTGTTCGACTACGGCAACTCGATCAGGGACGAGGCGCGGCTCGGCGGGTTCTCGCGTGCCTTCGCGTTCCCTGGATTCGTGCCCGCCTACATCCGGCCGCTGTTCGCCGAGGGGAAGGGACCGTTCCGGTGGGCGGCGCTGTCCGGTGACCCGGCGGACATCCACGCGACGGACAAAGCGGTGCTGTCGCTGTTCCCCGACAACTCGCACCTGCACCGGTGGATTCGCGCCGCGTCGGAGAAGGTCGAGTTCCAGGGCCTGCCGGCCAGGATCTGCTGGCTCGGGTACGGCGAGCGGGACAAGGCGGGCGTGCGGTTCAACGAGATGGTGGCGTCCGGCGCGCTGTCCGCGCCGGTCGTGATCGGCCGCGACCACCTGGACAGCGGCTCGGTCGCGTCCCCGTACCGGGAGACCGAGTCGATGGCCGACGGTTCCGACGCGATCGCCGACTGGCCGCTGCTGAACGCGATGGTGAACACGGCGTCGGGGGCAACGTGGGTGTCGTTCCACCATGGCGGCGGGGTCGGTATCGGCCGTTCGCTGCACGCGGGCCAGGTGTGCGTCGCGGACGGTTCCGCTCTGGCGGCGCAGAAGATCGAGCGGGTGCTGTCCAACGACCCGGGCATGGGCGTGCTGCGGCACATCGACTCCGGCGACGCCCCGGAGGGCGAGGACACGCTGACCGCCCACCCCGAGGGTGGCGTCCGCCTCCCGTCGTAGGCGTCCCGGCGAGGCCCGGCCCGGTTGGCGGCAGCGGCCCGCCTGCGGGCGCCCGCTTCTTGCTGTTATCAGCGCACATCCGATAGCGCTGGGGATTTGACCGCTGTGAGCGGCTAAATCCCCAGCGCTAAGGCGTCCAGCCGCGGCAGCGGCCCGCTTCTTGCTGTTATCAGCGCCTTTTGTCGATTTGTCCCTAATTGTGCGGATCGCGGCGGCCGGTGCCGAAGGCGGCGAAGCCAGGTATGGCGGCGAACCGGCCGGGCGGCTTTCTGCGGCGCCGCTTGAGCTC
>NZ_JBARCR010000837.1:0-1799 GCF_049794275.1 Trebonia sp. | reverse complement strand
GTGCCGGGCTCGGCCGATCCGCGGAACCCCGGCCGGCCCGCCACGCCCGCGCGCATCGTCGTGTACCGCCGCCCGCTGATGGCCAGGGCCGAGGACGACGACGAGCTCAGCGACCTGGTCTTCGGCGTGGTGGTCGAGGAGTTCGCCAGCGTGCTCGGCCTCGATCCGGAGACGATCGACCCCGGCTACCGCGAAGGCTTCGACTGAGGGTAACCCTGGCTAGGGAAGGACTGCCGTGTAGGCGTTCTGGACCGGCGGCAGGGAGATCATGGTGAGCGCGTTCTGCACCGGCAGCAGAGACGTGATCGGAGCGGACAGCCCGCCGGTCCCAGAGGTCACCACCCGCGCGGCGTAGAGCGGTCCCGACCCGGCCGCGGGCGTGATCACGATCGCGAACGGCTGCCGGCTGTTTTGCGGCCGCGGCACGGTGACCGCTCTGGTGTGGCCGGCCTGCACTGTCACGACCTGCTGGCCGCCAGCCGGCGGCGCACCGGAGCCCGCCACGCCAATGACCGAGACGTTAGCCTTGGCCGCGCCGGCCGGGGCGGTGAGTACCACGCCGACCGTGAGCCCCCGGGTGGCCGGGTTGCCCGCCACGACGCCCTGCTCTGTGATGGGCGGGACGGCGGTGGTGAACGAGCCCATGCCCTGTCCCGGCACCAGGACCGCCGCGACGATCGGCACGTTCGAGGTCAGCAGCAGGCCCGCCGCCGACGCGCCAAGGGAGCTGAGCGCGAACGATGAGGTCGCGCTCGAGGGCGCGTCCACGGGGGTCGTGCCGAACTGGGTGAACTTCCCCTGGGCGGTGAAGGCCACCACCTTGACCCGCGCGTCGCTGGCGCCAGGCACCGTCACGAAGAGCCGCGCCGAGCTGCTCGCCACGGTCAGCCCGGGTATCACCAGGTTGGTCGCCGGGGCGGCCGCCTGCGGCAGCCACGCGCCGCCGGACGCGCCGCTCTCCCAGACCGAGGCCGCCACCTGGCCCGAGCTGGTCTGCACGTGCAGTGCCAGCGCGGCGGAGCCTCGCGCGAACGGCGCGATGCGCTGGGTCACGACCTGGTGCGGGGCGACCGTGATGCCGGTTGTGAGCCCGGTCTGCAGGCCGGCGTCGGTGAGCAGGGTGACGTTGGCGCTGGCCGCGAGGTCACCGGTGTTCATCAGGTAAAGCGTGATCCCGGACGCGCCGGTGCCGGCTCCGTTGCCGACGAACCACATGTCCGAGCTCGGGTGGGTGCAGCTGACCATGCCCATGCCCGCGGCGTCCGCCTGCTCCGCCTCGAAGCCCTCCGCCATCTGGCCGGACGCTGCGACCGCGGTGCCGCCCTGCCCGGAGGTTCCCGTCGCCGCAGGCGCCGTGACGGTCGTCAGCGTGTTGACCGCCGACACGGTGACCGGTTGCGGCGCGGACCCCCCCGGCGTAGCCGAGACGGGGCTCAGCGTCGCCGAGCCCGTGCCGGTGAACCCGGCCGTAGCGGCCGCCGTTGCCGCCCGGCGTGACGGCAGGGCGATCATCGCGATGTGTGCCGCGCCGCTGTTCGGGGCGGGCGGCGGGCAGGATCTGGTGACCGACGTCACGGCGGCCATCTGCGGGGCCGGCTGCGCGGCGGCTTGCGGGCTGCGCGGCTCGGTGCGCCACGCCACTGCGTACACCACGGCCAGCACCAGCAGCACGGCGCCGAAGAGCCCGAACCGGCGCATCACGCGCCTCCGTCCGGACCCTGCTGGTTATCCGCGCCCCGCCTGCGGCCCTGGCGTCCCGGGCGACCGTGGCGGCGGGCGCGGTGCGAGTGCCGTTCCGC
>NZ_JBARCR010000836.1:0-5847 GCF_049794275.1 Trebonia sp. | reverse complement strand
GGCCAGTGGCCCGTCACCGGCGCGGTAGCCGGGTCGAACGGGGCGCACGTCCAGGTGACCGCCGACCCGCACGCCGGGCGCGCGGTCGTGGTCGCCACCACCGACAACCTCGGGAAGGGCGCGGCCGGCCAGGCCGTGCAGATCGCCAACCTCATGCTCGGCCTGCCAGAGACGGCCGGCCTCACGACCCACGGAGTCCACCCATGAGCGTGACCGCACCGCAGGGCTTCCGGGCCGCGGGCGTGGCTGGCGGGCTGAAGCAGTCCGGCGACCGGGACGTCGCGGTGGTGATCAACGACGGCCCGTCCCGGGCCGCGGCCGCGGTGTTCACCGCCAACCGGGTGCAGGCAGCCCCGGTGAAGTGGACGAGGCAGGTGGTCAGCGGCGGCCGGGTCCGTGCCGTCGTGCTGAACTCCGGCGGCGCGAACGCCTGCACCGGCCCGCTCGGCTTCCAGGACACCCACGCCACCGCGGAGCGCCTCGCCCGGGCGATCGGCGACTCGGCCGGCGAGGTCGCGGTCTGCTCGACCGGCCTGATCGGCGACCGGCTGCCGATGGACAAGCTGCTGCCCGCCGTGGACGCGGCGGTCGCGGAAGCTGACCGCAGCGGCGGCGTGCACGCCGCCGACGCGATCCGCACCACGGACACGGTCGTCAAGATCGCGTTCCGCCGCCCCGACGGCTACTCGATCGGCGGCATGGCCAAGGGCGCGGGCATGATCGCCCCGGCGCTCGCGACCATGCTGTGCGTGCTCACCACGGACGCGGACCTCACCGCCGAAGAGCTCGACAGTGCGCTCCGCTCGGCGACCGCCGTCACCTTCGACCGGCTGGACACCGACGGCTGCATGTCCACCAACGACACCGTGCTGCTGATGGCCAGCGGCGCGTCCGGGGTCAAGCCCGACAAGCAGGACTTCACCCGCGCCCTGACCGAAGTCTGCGCCGACCTCGCCCGCCAGCTCCAGCTCGACGCCGAGGGCGCGTCGAAGATGATCACGATCGAGGTCGTCGGCGCGGCGAGCGACGGCGACGCGGTGACCGTCGGCCGCGCGGTGGCCAGGAACAACCTGCTCAAGTGCGCCATCGCGGGCGAGGACCCGAACTGGGGCCGGGTGCTGTCCGCGGTCGGCACGACGGACGCGGTATTCGACCCGGACCGGCTGAACGTCGCGATCAACGGCGTCTGGGTGTGCCGCGGCGGCGCGCCAGGCGACGAGCGGTCCAAGGTCGACCTGAAGAGCCGCGACGTCACGATCACCGTGGACCTGTCCGCCGGCCCGAACGCCGCGCTGATCCTCACCACCGATCTCACCGAGGCCTACGTGCACGAGAATGCGGCGTATTCCACATGACGATCGTGGTCAACGACGACCAGGCCGACGAAGCGCGCCGCGTCGCGGCGACCGCCAAGGCGGCCACCCTGATCGAGGCGCTGCCCTGGCTCGACCGCTTCCACGGCGAGACCGTGGTGATCAAGTACGGCGGCCACGCGATGACCGAGGAGCACTTGCGCGCCGGGTTCGCCCAGGACCTGGTGTTCCTCAGGCACGCCGGGCTGCGCCCGGTGGTGGTGCACGGCGGCGGCCCGCAGGTGACCGAGCACCTGGACCGGCTCGGCATCGAATCGGTCTTCGCCGCCGGGCTGCGGGTGACCACGGAAGAGACCATCGACGTCGTCCGGATGGTGCTCAACGGCAAGGTCAACAAGGACCTGGTGGGCCTGATCAATCGGTACGGGCCGCTCGCGGTCGGGCTGTCCGGCGAGGACGCGAACCTGTTCACCGCGCGCCGCAAGGCCGCGGTCGTGGACGGCGAGCCGGTGGATATCGGCCTGGTCGGCGACATCGTGGCGACCGATCCCGGCCTGGTCAGGGGCCTCATCGCGGACGGCAGGATCCCGGTGCTGTCCAGCGTCGCGCGCGGCGCGGACGGCGACGGCGTGGTCTACAACGTCAACGCCGACACCGCGGCCGCCGCGCTCGCGGTGGCGCTCGGCGCCGCCAAGCTAGTGGTGCTCACCGACGTGGCGGGCCTCTACAGGGACTGGCCCGCCTCGGCCGAGGTGATCAGCCAGCTCGGCGCCAGCGACCTGGAAAAGCTGCTGCCGGCACTGTCGGCCGGCATGATCCCGAAGATGGAAGCCTGCCTCACCGCGGTGCGCGGCGGCGTCCCGCAGGTGCATGTGCTGGACGGCCGGCTGGAGCACGCGATCCTGCTGGAGATCTTCACCGACTCCGGCATCGGCACCATGGTCTCTGCTGACCCGGGGGGACGACCCCCCGGAGCCCCCCGAGAAGGAGACAACCAACCATGAGCGAGAGCGAAGCCCTGCGCGAGCGCTTCGAGGCGGCCATGATGCCGAACTACGGCACCCCGCCGCTGGCGCTCGCCCGCGGCGAGGGCTGCCGGGTCTGGGACGCCGACGGCAACCAGTACCTGGACCTGATCGCCGGCATCGCGGTCAGCGCGCTCGGCCACGCCCACCCCGCCATCGTCGAGGCCGTGTCCGGCCAGGTCGGCAAGCTCGCGCACAGCTCGAACCTGTTCGTGCACGAGCCGGGCGTGCGGCTCGCCGAGCGGCTGCTCGGCTTGCTCAACGCCGACGGGCAAGCGCGCGTGTTCTTCTGCAACTCCGGCGCCGAGGCCAACGAGGCCGCCATCAAGCTGGTCCGCCGCGCCCGCGGCACGGACAAGCCGTTCGTCGCGGCGATCGGCAGCTTCCACGGCCGGACGATGGGCTCGCTGAGCATCACAGGCAAGGAGTCGATCAGGACGCCGTTCGGCCCGTTCGGCGTCGATGTGCGCTGGATCCCGTACGGCGACGAGGCGGCCCTGGCCAGCGCCATCGACGCAGAAGTCGCGGCGGTCTTCCTCGAGCCGACGCTGGGTGAGGGCGGCGTCGTGCCGCCGCCGGACGGGTACCTGCGCGCCGTCCGGCAGGCCTGCGACGCCGCGGGGGCGCTGCTGGTGCTCGACGAGATCCAGAGCGGGATCGGCCGCACCGGCGAGTGGTTCGCCCACCAGGCGGCGGGCGTCCTCCCCGACGTGCTCACGCTCGCCAAGGGCCTCGGCGGGGGGCTGCCGATCGGCGCTTGCATCGGCTTCGGCGAGGCGGGCACCGCGCTGCGCAAGGGCGACCACGGCTCGACGTTCGGCGGCAACCCGGTCGCCTGCGCCGCCGCCCTCGCGGTGCTCGACACCATTGAGGACCGCAGCATTCTCGGCAACGTCAAGACCGTGGGTAACGTCCTCGCGAGCGGCATCGAGGCGACCGACCACCCGCTGCTCAAGGGCGTGCGCGGCAGCGGACTGTGGCTGGCGGCGGTGCTCACCGAGGACAAGGCGCCGGCGGTCTGCCAGGCCGCGCAGGAAATGGGCTTCCTCGTTAACGCGGTGCAGCCCGACGCGGTGCGGCTCGCCCCGCCGCTGATCCTCACCGAGGCCGAGGCCGGCGAGTTCACCGCCGCCCTGCCCGCTATCCTGACCCAGGCACACGAGGCGTAACCCCCACCGAGACGTAGACACCCATGCCCAAGCACTTCCTCCGCGACGACGACCTCACCCCCGCCCAGCAAGCCGAGGTCCTCGACCTGGCCCGCGTCATGAAGAAGGACCGGTTCGCCCGCCGCCCGCTCGAGGGCCCAAAGGCCGTCGCGGTCCTCTTCGACAAGCCAAGCCTGCGCACCCGGGTGTCCTTCACCGTCGGCATCGCGGAACTCGGCGGCCTGCCCCTGGTCATCGACACGCAGACCACGCACATCGGCCGCGGCGAGACGATCGGCGACATCGCCAGGGTGCTCACCCGCCAGACGGCGGCGATCGTGTGGCGCACGTTCGGCCAGGACCGCATCGAGGAACTGGCCGCGGCGAGCACCGTCCCGGTGATCAACGCGCTGACCGACGAGTTCCACCCCTGCCAGATCCTCGCCGACCTGCAGACCATGACAGAACGCCTCGGCCCGCTCCCCGGCCGCGCCCTCGCCTACCTCGGCGACGGGGCCAACAACATGGCGTACTCCTACCTGCTCGGCGGCGCTACCGCCGGGATGCACGTACGAGTCGCCGCTCCGGACGGCTACCAGCCCGACCCGGGGATCGTCGCCGCCGCCCAGCGGATCGCCGCGGAAACCGGCGGGTCGGCCGCTGTCGTCGGCGACCCGGCTCTCGCGGTCAAGGGCGCGGACGTGCTCGCCACCGACGTCTGGGTCTCGATGGGCCAGCAGGACGCGCCGGCCCGCCGGCAGGCGCTCGCCCCGTTCCAGGTCAGCGGCGAGCTGCTGGCGCTGGCCGGCGAGGGTGCGATCGTGCTGCACTGCCTGCCGGCGCACCGCGGTGAGGAGATCACCGCCGGGGTGATCGACGGCCCGGCCAGCGCGGTGTGGGACCAGGCGGAGAACCGGCTGCACGCGCAGAAGGCGCTGCTGGCCTGGTTGCTGGAGCAGTCCTGATGGCGACCCCGTCGGCCCCGGCGACGAAGGCCGCCAGGCAGGCGCGGATCGCCGCGATCCTGGCCATGGAGCAGGTGCACTCGCAGGAACAGCTGGCCGTGCTGCTCGAGAGGTACGCCGGCATGCACGTCGCGCAGGCCACCCTGTCGAGGGATCTGGACGAGATCGGCGTCGTCCGGCTGCGGGCGGCGGACGGCTCGCTGGTCTACGCGCTGCCCGGTGAGCCGGGAGGGCCCGGGTCCCGCGCTGGTATCGGTCTTGATTTTCCGGAACGTACGCAGCCGTCTCTCACCCCGCCCGCTCCGCCCGCGGCTGAGGCGGCCAGCGAGCCGGCGCCGCCCGTCACGGAACATCCCGAGCCGCCGGCCTCGTCCGCGCGGCTGGCCAAGTACCTGAAGGAGCTCCTGACGTCGACAGAGGCGAGCGCGAACCTGGTGGTGCTGCGCACCCCGGCCGGCGCCGCGCAGTTCCTCGCCTCGGTCATCGACCACGCCGCCTGGCCCGCGATCCTGGGCACGGTCGCCGGCGACGACACGGTGCTTGTGATCGCCAGGGACCCGTCCGGCGGCGACGCTCTCGCCGCGGACTTCCGCCGCCTGGCCGAACGCCGCCGGTAACCGCCCCGCGCCGCGGACCCAAAGGGGGTCGATGGGCCATCGTCCCCCTTCTTAGGCGGTCGATGGCCCATCGACCGCCTTCGCGGCGGACCCAATAGGGTGGAGGGCGGGGCCGATGCGTTACGACTGGGGATAGGTGGGATTGATGGGATCGGACGAGCAGTCGGCGTCTTCGGGTGGATCGCCGACACGGCTGTGGGGCGGCCGGTTCGAGGGCGGACCCGCGGACGCGCTGGCGCGGCTGTCGCTGAGCGTCCAGTTCGACTGGCGGCTGGCGCGCTACGACCTGCTGGCGTCCCGCGCGCACGCGCGGATGCTGCACCGGGCCGGGCTGCTGACCGACGGTGAGGCCGACTCGATGCTCAAAGCGCTCGACGACCTGGACCGGGCGGTGGAGGACGGCACCTTCCGCCCGACGCTCGCCGACGAGGACGTGCACACCGCGCTCGAGCGGGGGCTGCTCGAGCGGCTCGGCGCTCTCGGCGGAAAGCTGCGGGCCGGCCGCAGCCGCAACGACCAGGTCGCTACCGACCTGCGGCTGTACCTGCGCGATCACGCGCGGCTGATCGTCAGCAGGCTGGCCGAGCTGCAGACCGCGCTGATCGCCCAGGCGGAGGCCTGCGGCGACACGCCCGCCCCTGGCATGACGCACCTCCAGCACGCTCAGCCCGTGCTGTTCGCGCACCAGCTGCTCGCCCATGTCCAGGCGTTCGCGCGGGACGTGAGCCGGCTGCGCGACTGGGACAGGCGCGCGGCGGTCAGCCCGCTCGGCGCCGGCG
>NZ_JBARCR010000835.1:0-4856 GCF_049794275.1 Trebonia sp. | reverse complement strand
ACCAGGCCGAGGCGCGCCGGTCGCCGAATATTCGCTGGTCTCCAGCCTGGCAGTCTCAGCACTGTGCGGGCGCAGATCCGCCAGTTAAGTGCAGGACACCCACCCGACGTATGAGGATCCTCTTGATCTCCGTCAGCAGTGTGCGGCAGGCTTCGCCGTGCACTGAGCCGGGGATGCATTCCCGAGGCGGATTACCGCGGGGCGCGGGGAAGGTTTCAGGCGCGCGCAGCGGTTGCGATCGGCCGCAGCTCCACGGGCTGACCTTCTCGATCGAATGCTCCTTCCCCGCGGGTGGCGGCTGCGTGGGATGGAGCCGCATGACCGCATGCCCAAGCGGGCGGGGAAGTTAGTTCACTGGTCTTGGGTGTCCTGAGAGGAACGTGGGGCGTCCCTGCGCTTCCGGGTGCGGCTCGATTAGGCAGTCAGGTTCCGGCTCATATCAGCGGCTGCCTCACGGGTCTCGACGCCGAGTTTGGCCAGCACGGATGAGACGTGGTGATTGACCGTCTTGGCCGATATGAACAAGGCGCGGGCGATCTGGGTGTTGGTCTTTCGTTCGCAGATCAACTCGAGCACTTCGCACTCACGGGGGGTAAGCCCGAGGGGGTGCGCCCGGGTAGCTCGGCGCGGGCCGACCGGCACCGACCGGGCACCTACCTGGCGCAGCTTCTGGCGAGCGAGGCCGGCCGTCGCCCTGGCGCCTAGTTCATCGAGGCGCCGCAGTGCGTCGCGCAAGTCGTCTTCGTCCGACGAGTCAAGCAGGGCAAGCGCCGCGTCTAGGCAGCAGCCGAGCTCATCCCAGATACGCGCCGCCGCCGCGTGCTCGCCGAATTCCTGGAGCCGGTATGGCTCGGCAATCGGGCCATCGACGATCCGGTCGGAGCCCGTGCGGTAAAGCCAGCGGCGCAGCGCGCCGCGCATCCACTCGTCGATGTCGTGCGCGGCATCGGCGGCCAGCTCGGCTTCGTGCCGCGCCTCGTCAACTCGGCCTTCGGTCAGGAATGCCTCGGTCCGGGCGAGCCGGGCCGGTATGACGTACTGCGGCTGTCCGGTCGGTGCCGCGTTGGCGATCGCGCTGTCGAGGACACGCCAGACCCCCGGCTCGCCGCGGCGCGCATAGATCACGCCGATCAAGGCCTGCGCGCAGATCTGGTGCAGCGGGGCGGCCGAGCTTTCCTCGAGCAGCTGAGCGCTGATCGCCACCGCTTCGTCCCAGCGCCCACGATGTTCAAGGACGATGGTGTGAGCTGCGCGCAGGAAATGGAAGTGCCTGTCCAGGTCGTTCTGCTCGCAGTAGGCGACGCCGTCGCGGTAATACTGCTCACCTTCGTCGAACCGGAACTGGTCGCACGCGATGCCGTACAGATTGCTGTAGGCGCGACCGGCCTGATTGGGCAGGTTGCGGGAGATGGCCAGCTCGAGTGAGCGGCGAATCAGCCCGGCCCAGCTCGGGTCGGTCGCGGACGCGGCGCAGCCCTCGGTGTTCAGCGCATCGGCAACGACGTCGGATGCGTCAAGCGAACGGGCGAGAGCCTGCGCTCGCCGGGCCAAATCGATCGCCTGGTCGTTCTCGCTGCGCGTCATTCTGAGGGAAGCCAGCGTCACGTACGCCCGGGCCAACTCGCGCGTCCCGCCGAGCGGCTCGAGCGTGTTGATCGCTTCGATGGCGGCGCCTACCGCTTCATCGCCACGGCACAGGTGTTTCAGCGTCAGCGAGTAGCGCTGCAACGACTCGCCCTCATGACGGCGATCTTTGAGCAGCCGCCAAAGCCGGAGCGCCTGCTCGTCGGCGTCGGCCGCGGTTTGCGATTGGTCGCTGAGAGTCGCCTCTTCGGCAAGGCCCGTGTAGAGCTCGGCCTGAGCGGACGGCGCGGAATGCGCGGCCCATCGCAATGCGCGCTCGTACTGGGCCGCAGCCTCGCGATGTGAGCCGAGATCAACGGCTCGTCTCGCGGCGAGAGATGCGTGCCGGACGACTGCTTCTTCGTCGCCAGCACCCTCAGCGTGGAAGGCCATGCGCGCGTCATCGCGGCTGCCGCCGGCCCGCAGCGCGTTGAGGATCCTGGCGTGGATCAGCGCCTGCCGATGGGCGGGGATCTCCTGCGCGATCGCCAGCCGGGCGATCTCGTGCCGGAAGCGCAGGCCGATTCCTTCGTCGACCAGCAGTCCAGACGCACTGAGTTCGTCCAGCTCAGACTGCCGGTCGGCGAGCAGGCCCGCGTCGATCCGCACACCCATGAGCGCGGCAGTCTCAAGTACCTGCCGGGCCGTGCCGCTGAGCCGTCCGGTGCGCGAGAGGGTCGCGTCACGCGCCGATAGCGGGACTCCGTGTGTCCCGGCCTCGAGCATCTCGGTGACGTAGAAGGGATTGCCGCCAGTGAGCCGGTACAACTGGCCGGCGTCGAGACCGGTCCCGTCGGCCATCGTCCGGACGGCCTCGACCGACAGCGGCGGCAGCTCGAGCCGACGCGCCCACCGCCTCGCGGCGAGTTCACCCAATGCGAGACGCAGCGGGCTCGATGGTGCCAGCCAGTCGCCCCGATACGTGGCGATAACCAGCACCGACGCTGCGCGGATGCGACGTGTGAGAAACCGCATCAGGTCGAGCGTCGCCTCGTCCGCCCAGTGGATGTCCTCGATCACGATCACGTTGAGCCGATCATCACCGGTGACTTGCGTCAGCAGCGCGGCGAACAGTTCGTCTCGTTCAGGCTGGCCGCGACACAAATCCTCCAGCGTGCCGCCGAGATCGCGGGCGAGGTCGAACAACGGGGCGAGCGGCTGCGGCGTCGAGAGCCCGTCGCAGGCGCCCCACGACCAGATAGCATCGGGCAGATCGCGCTGGAACCGCTCGACCAGCACCGACTTTCCCGCGCCCGCCTCACCGGCGATCAGGACGAGCCGCCCTTCACCCTGACTCGCTTCGTGCGCGTACTGGCGTAGGGAGGCCAGCACCGGCTCGCGCTCCAGCAGCATCATATTCAGGATCTTCTCTCAGCCAGATCGAATGTGCACACCGTGCCGTCGTGGCGACGGGCACGGCGGGCGGATCAGGTGCGGATATCCATGTAGCTAGTGTCTTCCTCAGGTAGTCGCTGGCGGGGGCAGCTAGAGCGTAAGAACGGGGAGTACACGGCTGCATCGGAGCCATCTCCCTAAATTGCGGCCGCCGCATACCCATCTTTCGAGGCCGGCCGCCCTCCGCCCGGGTCGAACCGCTCCCGGCGAGCCGATAGTGGCCGGGACCGGTGGCGATCGCTCGTCACGCCATGAGGAGGTTCGACTCACTCACCACGACCGAGAAGGCTGGTTACGGGCTGTCCAAGGAAAGAACGGCATCGCGTGTATCGCGATGGGGTCCACTATGTCAACGGGACCCTGGTGGGTACCCCGGCTGCGCTGCTCCGGCATCTCGAGGCCCTGGTCTATGCGCCCGAGCGTGGGTACCTGCGGCTGGCAGCTCTTGAATATGTCGTGCTGAAGAGCGCTTGGGACCAGGCGCACGGCAAGAACGCGCCTCGCGGCTGTATGGGCACCGGTTCAATATCACCTATGCGCCCGACCGTTACGGACTCCCGACGCTCTACTCGCTGCATGCCTGGATCCTGAAGTAAAACCCGGGCGGCACCGGCACTCCGCCGCTAGTCGCGAATGCGGTCACCCGGTGCCGACCAGGTCCTGCTGCACGGTGTCGTGCTGTTTAATGCCGCATTCGCCACCGTTCAGCTAGCAGTCTTCAGCGAGTTCCAATTTTCCACGGCACAGCGCACGGCTACACCAACAAGCCTTGCGGGGCCTTGGACTTGCAATCAGCGCTTGCTCTGGGAAATGGGCCGCCAGCCTCGCACCTTCTGAGGACGCCGGGCCCGAGCTCAGCGTTGCCACCGGCGGGTGCGCCCGCGCGAATCATTCATCTGCCTGGCTTGGCCGCCGTACCTAGCTGCATTGGGCGCGCGGATCAGCACGCGGGACGTTACAGCGCCGGGTCTCAATCTAGGTATCTCGGCCTGAAAGATGGGCAACACCTGTCGATTCGTCCCGGGTGCCGGCCTGCCTACGGTCGCATGAATCGATCCTGCGACCGGGGGAGCATCGTTATGCCGCAGATGGCCGTTCCACCATTCGCGGCCTGGTTGCCGCGGCGTGGCAGCACCCGGATGCCTGACCTGGATTGCTGTGGCAGCCTAACTCCGGCGGGGGGCTGTCACCGCGGCCAGTTCTGTCTGTGCGGCCAGCAGGCCCGGCCAGGACGGCGGCCCTAGCATGGCTGGGTTGCGCAGTCCCACGGCCGCGCTGCTGGTTGCGGCCGGGCTGTGGGGGATGGCGGTGACTGGGACGAAATATGCCTTGGGTGGCTTCGACCCGGTGACCTTGCTCAGCGTCGAGCTGCTGGCGGGGGCGGGCGTTTTGTGGGCCGCCTTGCTTATCCGCGGTTACCGTCGGCCTCGGTCCTGGTGGCTTCCTGCCCTGCTGGGTCTGCTCGAGCCAGCCCTGGCCTACCTGGGCGACACCTTCGGCCTGTCGCTGACCAGCGCGGTGCACGGGGCCGTAATCAGCGGCCTGGAATCCGGGCTGGTGGTGTTGCTGGCCGCGGTGCTGCTGCGGGAGACCATCACCCGGCCAGCGATCTTCGCGGTCGTGACCGCGCTAGCGGGGCTGGCTGTGCTGGCGGGCGCAGGAGCCCGCCACGGCACAGCGGCCGGTGATCTGCTGGTGGCTGGCGGCGTGCTGAGCGCGAGTCTGTACACGATTGTCGCCAAGCGTTTCGATGACGGCTCCGATGCCCTGTCGCTGACAGCCTGGCAGTTCACGGTGGCAACGCTGGTGTCCTTGCTGGTGACGACCGCTCGCTGGGG
>NZ_JBARCR010000834.1:0-2141 GCF_049794275.1 Trebonia sp. | reverse complement strand
CGCCAGGGCCGTGCCGAGCGTGCCCGCGGCGAGCCCCGCGGCCACGGTGCCGCCCACCATGAAGGCGCGCCGCCGGGTCCAGCGCTTCGGCGTCCAGTTGTCAGCTGACATGTGAGGATCTCCTTATCGGCGCGGACGGGGACGATTGCCGTGCTGCTGAACGGGCGGCACCTGGTTCGCGCCGGGGAACACCGGGGCCGGCAGGGTGGTGACCTCCTGGACGGCCCGGGCCAGCTGCGCCTTGGTGTCGGGCAGCCGCGGGAACCCGCCGCGCGCGGCACCGAACGCCGACGTCAGGTCGCCGAACGTGGCGCGCCGCCACGGCGTGATGTTCGGGATCGTCACGCCGGTGAGCACCTCGAGGAAGCGCAGCACCGAAGTGTGGTCGAAGGTCTCGCTGGCGATCCAGCCGCCCTGCGTCCACGGCGACACGATGATGCACGGCACCCGGAAGCCGGCGCCGATGGGCACGCCGTCGACGTACTCGCCGGCCGTCCCGGCCGGCGCTGTGGGCGGCACCACGTGGTCGAAGATGCCGTCGTTCTCGTCGTAGTTGAGGATGAACACGGTCTTCGCCCACACGTCGGGGTTGGCCGCGATCGCGTCGATCTTGCTGGCCACGAAGTCCGCGCCCGCGGCCGGCGTGTAGTCCGGGTGCTCGGACTGGTAGCTGGTCGGGACGAGCCACGAGACGACCGGCAGCCGGTCGTGGATCGCGTCGTACTCGAACTGCCCGGGGGAGAACGTGCGCAGCCCGCTCTGGTACAAGGTGGAGCTCACCGGCGCGGACTGGAACGACTTGAACATCTCCAGCAGGTTGCACTCGTAGTTGTCGACCTCCTGGTACACCTGCCAGGGCACGCCGGCGCTGGTGAGCGCCTCGGGGTAGCTCACCCACTCGTACGGCGTCGGGTCGATGTTGGAGATGATCGGCCCGCCGCCCGCGCCTGCCGGGTCGATCCACGCGGACATGTGGTACAGCCGGTTCGGCCAGGTCGGGCCGAGCACCGAGCAGTGGTAGTTGTCGCAGATGGTGAAGTTCTCGGCGAGCGCGAACTGGAACGGGATGTCGTCACGCTCCAGGTAGCCCATCGTGTAAGGGCCGTTGGCGCCGTCCGCGGCGAGGTGCGCGGGCAGCCAGTTGTCCATCTTCCCGCCGTTCCAGGCCGAGTGCTGGACGGTGTACGCGTGGCTGGTCGACGGCTGCGCTTGCGCGCTCGTGGTCTTGGTGTCCAGGTGGAACGGCAGCAGGTAGCCGTCGGGGTTGTCCGGGTCCGGCTGGTAGAACACCGGCTTGCCGGTGGACAGCTTGATCGCGGTGGGATCGGAGAACCCGCGCACGTTCGGCAGGGTCCCGAAGTAGTGGTCGAACGACCGGTTCTCCTGCATGAGGATCACCACGTGCTTGATGTCGCGGAGGCTACCGCCTTTCGCGGGGCCGGCCGCCATGGCGTGGCGGACGTTCGGCGGCAGGAACTCGGCGGCGAATGCCGCTGTCGCCGCTGCGCCGAGGCCTTGCAGCAGGCGGCGACGGGAAATCTCGGGCACGAGCAAGCTCCGTCCGGTAGGGGACAATAGCCTCCAAGGCTTGACCTCCCGGATGAGCAATTCATGATGGATTGTGAAGCTTTAAGTGAACTTCTTTGTTTGTTCTGGTGACCGGAGCCCGTTCGAGCGGGCGCCGGACTAGCGGGATACTGTCGGGCCATGACAACCCAGCAGGAAAAGGCGGAACGGTTCCTCGAGCTGCACCGCCCGGGGGATCCGCTGCTGTTGCCCAACCCGTGGGACCAGGGATCGGCGAAGCTGCTCGCCGCCATGGGCTTCCAGGCGCTCGCCACCACGAGTTCAGGGTTCGCCGCGACGCTTGGCCGCCTCGACGGCTCGGTGAGCCGGGAGGAGGCCCTCGGGCACGCGGCCGCGATCGTCGCGGCCACCGAACTACCGGTCTCGGCCGACCTGGAGAACGGCTTCGCCGACGATCCGGACGGCGTCGCCCGGACTATCGGCCTGGCCGCGGAGACCGGGCTCGCGGGCTGCTCGGTGGAGGATTTCACCGGCGATGACGACCGGCCCGTCTACGACATCGCGCTGGCGGCGGAGCGCGTCGCAGCCGCCGTGGCGGCCGCGCACGCCGGGCC
>NZ_JBARCR010000833.1:0-5704 GCF_049794275.1 Trebonia sp. | reverse complement strand
GGCCCGGGCCGAAGGCCCTGGCCAAGTGGCTGGCCGGGTCCGTCCGCAAGGACCCGGCCGAGGTGATCGCCGCCGCGTTCGACGAGGCCGAGGCCCGCGACCCCGGCCACCTGCGGACCTGGGTCGTCCTAGTCGACGGGGCCGAGCAGCAGCTGGACCTGATCCGCGCCGAGGCCGGCCGCCGCAGAGCGCAGATCCACATCGTGATCGACCTGATCCACGTGCTCGAATACATATGGAAAGCCGCGTGGACCCTGCACGACGCCCGCGACCCCGCCGCCGAGGACTGGGTCGCGGCCAGGGCGCTTGCGGTGCTGGTCGGCGACAGCGCCCGGGCGTCGCAGGAGATCACCGCCGCGGTGAGTGCCGCCAGCCTGCCCGCCAGCCGGCGGACCGGCGCGGACGCCTGCGTCCGCTACCTGAACGCCCGGCACGAGTACCTGCGCTACGACCAGGCCCTCGCGGAAGGCTGGCCCATCGCGACCGGCGTCATCGAGGGAGCATGCCGGCACCTCATCGCCGACCGCCTCGACATCGGAGGGGCCAGATGGGGCCTGGACGGCGCCGAAGCCGTCCTCACCCTCCGCGCAGTGATCAGCAACGGCGACTTCGAAGAGTACTGGCGCTACCACCTCGCCCGCGAGCACCAGCGCCTTTATCCCGGCACCAAGCAGGGGAAATACGCACTCGGCGCTTGAGTGGCTACCTCACTCCAGAGGAGCTGCACCCAAAAGCGATGGGGCTGTCGTCCGGTGACAGATTGCTTGGCCAGGTGACAACCAAGTTGGAGCGGCACAGCGGCAGCCACTAAACGAACAAAATATCGGGCCAACTAAAGTTCACAACCGTACTTGGCGGCTGTGATCGATAGTTGGTGGACGCCTTTGTCTCCGGATTGGCCTTGCTGTGACCCCCAGCTATAGGTGGCGGCCACCAGATGTAACTGGCTCCACTCCACTTGCTGGCCGGCTTATTCGATGTACTCCTTCTTCGAAGTAGTAGTCAGACGTGCGCTGGCGACACGGCGAAGCCGGTGTCGTCGGGCTGCGCCGCCGCCCGCGAAACTGCGTCGACACCTCAGGCCAGTTCAGCGAGGATGACCGGGTGAGCTTCGAGGGCTTGGCGCCGGTGACCGATGTGCGTGCCGGCGCTTGGATCGCGCCGCGGCTGTGCGGTTTCGGTGGTCGCGTCTGCTGCATCGTCCCGGCAGGGTTCGCCGGCTACGCCCGCGTTCTGCATCCTGCGGCCGACGAGCGCGGCAGGCTCGCCAGCTGGGCGCAGGTGTGCCAGCTGACCGGCCGTATCGCGCACCCGTTGATGCAATGGCACACGATCAGCACCGCCCCGCCGACCGACTCGCCGGCCGGGGCGGTCTCCTGGCCCGGCAGCGATCCTAAGGTGGGCAACTTGCCACCCGCCATGCTCGCTAGTGTGCTTGAAGTACTCGCAGGCTTCACTGCCGATCCGGGCGACTGCTACCACGCGGTGTGGGAGGGCTGGGGATGGCGGCACGGAGACGGCACGATCGGGACATTTTTCCCCTCTGATAGCTCAGATCCACGCCGGTTCTGCCCGCCGCAGCCGGCACCGCCGGGCCTGCCCCAGGAGGTGCTGGACGGCCCGCGACTGAGCCACCCCCACCGCGACTACCTGCTCTTCCATGGCCCGCTGCGAGCCGCCCTGAGCATCGGGCACCAGGTCACCGCTGACTGGCGGCTGCCGCAATCGCCGAGCCTGCTGTGGCCGGCCGACAAGTCATGGCTGCTGGCCACCGAAATCGACTTCGATTCCACACTGGTGGGCGGAAGCACACAGCTGGTGCAAGAACTCCTGCAGGCGACCCCCCTCGAGGCCTGGCCAGTAGGCATCGGCGACGACCTCACCATCGACGGCGACCGGATCAACCAGTAACGTCCCGGCGGGATACCCGCCGCACTACACGCTGACAGAACTGCGCCCCAGCCGGACCCCGACCCCGTCTGGGCTCAGGCTGCGCTGCTGACACCGCCTGGTGCCGGTAAACCCTGACCCGTTGCACACCCAGTCCACCGACAACAGAGTGATAACAGCAAGAAGCGGGCCGCTGCCGCGGCTGGACGCCTTAGCGCTGGGGATTTAGCCGCTCACAGCGGTCAAATCCCCAGCGCTATCGGATGTGCGGTGATAACAGCAAGAAGCGGGCGGGGCCCGCCGCTAGCCCCGGGCGGGGTCGGCGGCTAGCTGGCGGAAGGCGGTTGGGAGAGGGCCTGCTAGGCGGGCGCGGATTGTTGCTGCCGCGGCTTCCGGGGTGAGTGTTGAGGTGTCGATTTCCAGGTCGTAGATGCCGGGCTGGTGGACGTGGTGCTGCCAGCGGAGTACCGGGTCGGGGATTTCGCCGTCAGGGCCGCTGGTGGCGTAGCGGCCGGGTGGGCTGGCGTCGCGGCGGCGCATGATCTCCTCGATCGGGCAGCGGACGCCGACGAGGAACGCGGGCAGGCCGCGCAGCCGCCGGGCCGCGTCGCGGAGCGGGTTCAGCGGGGCCGCGTAGGCGTCGTGGTGGCCGACGTCCGCCACCACGTTCAGGCCGTGCCGGGCGTGTGCTGCGACCGAGTCGTAGAACGCCGCGTACAAGGCGGGGATCAGCGCCTCGATGTCGGGCCGCTCGCCGCCGCCCGGCCGCAGTCCCATCCCTGGCCGGTACCGCGGCGGCGTCACCTGGCGGCTGAACACGTCCACGCCCAGGTTCATCCACGGCCCGTCGAACGTCTCCTGGATGACGGCCGCGATGCTGGATTTGCCTGACCGCGGCGCCCCGTTCAGGACTACGACCCAGCCGGCAGCCATAATCCCAGTATGGACGTCAGCGCCAAGCTGCAGATCAAGCCGGGCCAGCGGATAGCGACCGTCGGGATGCCCGGTGATGTCCCGCCGATCGCGGGGGAGAGCGCGGCAGACACGCCGGAGGCGGCGGACGTGGTGGTGGCGTTCGTGCGCAGCAAGGCAGAGCTCGCCACCGTCGCCGTCCCGGCGATCGACGCCGCCAGGCGCGACAAGCTGGCGTGGATCGCTTACCCCAAGGCGGGCAAGCTGGGGACCGACCTCAACAGGGACCTCCTTAGCGCTGCGCTGGCGGGCGAGGGCGTCCAGCCGGTCAGGCAGATCGCGATCGACGAGGTGTGGTCGGCTCTGCGCTTCCGTCCCGCCTAATCTGATAACAGCAAGAAGCGGAGCTGGCCGAGAACTCGCCGTCAACAACCAGAACATCACCGGGAACCAGGGACGCCGGCGAGTCGCCGGGCATTTTCTTACTGTTATCAGGCGGAATCGATAGTCTCTAACCATGCCAGCCACCGACGCCGATACGCCGGCGCGTGACGCGATCGACGCTTTCATCCGGTCCCTGGACGACCGCGGTTTCGCCGCTAGCACCCGGCGGCTCCGCAGGCGGTTCCTTGACGAGTACCTGCGCCACGCGCTGCGGACTGCCGAGACGCCTGAGATGACCGTGGGCGAGCTGCTGGACCCCGCGCGCACCGACGCCTGGCTCGCCGACGCCGGCGCGGGAAAGACCCGCGTCCGCAACACGCTCCGCGGCCCCGAGGCCGCGGCCTATCCCAACTCGATGCGCGTCCGGGTCGACTCCTTCAACGCCTTCGCGGAATTCACTGGCCTCGCCGAGCGCATTGACGGCCAGCGGCCAGCCCGCGGCTTCCACCTGACCCCCGGGGACACCGAGCGCCTGCTGCACGACCTGACCGTGCGCAGGCCCATCCATTCCAACGCCCTGACGTCGCTGCGGACCGCCGCCGTCGCCGGGCTGGTCGCCGACACCGGCCGCGGCGTTCCTGAGCTCGCTCACCTGAAGGTCAGTGCCCTGCACCTGGATGGCGACGCGTCCGTCGACCTCGACGGCGAGTCCTTCCCGATTACCGACGCGACCGTGCAGATCCTCACCAGGTGGCTTGCCGCCCGCAAGGCGATCATCGCCGAGCTCGAGGGCAGCGACCCCGGCCACCTGTGGATCCCGACCAAGCCGGGACGGCCGCGGGGCGGCGACCCGGCGATCAAGCCAGGCATCAACCGCGCGGCCGTCCGCACCCTGCACGCCGCGCACCGCACCCTGGTCAGCCAGCTGCTCGGCACGCCGTTGCGGCCTGGCGCGCTCCGCACCGCCCATGACCTAGAGGGGTGATCCCCGCCTGGCATCCAGCGCGGTGAGGAGGGCCGCGATCGCCGGGGAGTCGCTCATCGACGCGCGGTGCAACGCGAGAATCTCCCGGCTCGGCACCGGGTCGGCGACCTCAACGGCGGCTAGGTCCTCGCCAAGCGGCGAGCGGCCGAGCCGCGGGACCAGCGCGATGCCGAGCCCCGCCCGCACCAGGGCCAGGTGGCTGTCGAATTCCATCGAGACGTGCGCGATCCTGGGCAGCCGGCCGGTGCCCTCGTACATCCGCAGCAGCCACTGCCGGCAGATCGACCCCTCGGGCGTGGCGATCCAGTCTTCGCCGGCGAGGTCGCGGGGGGTGACCACGGCGCGGGCCGCCAGGCGGTGATCGCGGCGCACGATCACCTCCGCGAGGTCGTGCCCGATCGTGGTCCTGGCGACATGGCCGGGGATCGACAGCGGGACGTCCCCCCAGCTGTGCACGACGCCAAGGTCGGCCTGCCCGGCGGCGACGAGGCCGATGGTGTCCCACGGCTCGCGTTCGGTCAGGCTGACCCGGAGGTCCGGATTCGAGGCGAGGACGCGCGGCAGCGCGGGGGCGATGAGCCCGCGCATCGCGGTGGAGAAGGCCGCCAGCCGGACGTGCCCGGCGACCGTGGCGGCCTGCTGATGCAGCCCGGCCTGCAGCTCTTCCAGGTCCGCCAGCAGGCGCGCGCCCTGCTCGACGAGGTGCCGGCCGTGGCCGGTGAGCATCACGCCGCGACCGACCCGCTCGAGCAGCGGCACCCCGGTCTGCCGTTCGAGGCGCTTGATCTGCTGGGACACCGCACTCGGCGTGAAGCCGAGCGCGTCGGCGGCCGCCACCACCGAGCCGTGGGTTTCGACGGCGCGCAGGGCGTCGAGCGACACCAGGTCAATCATGAAGCAATGCTACATCGTGAAGGGTATGAATATTCGCTGGTGCTTAATAGTTGCGTCCTGAAGACTGGGTCGCGTGAACCGCCGTGACACGCTCCTCGCCGTCCTTGTCGCCTCACTCTGGGGCTTCAACTTCGTGGTCATCGACTGGGGGATGGGGTCGGTGCCGCCGCTGCTGTTCGCCGCGATCCGGTTCACGGTGGTCGCCGTTCCGGCCTGCTTCTTCGTGCGGCGGCCGCCGGTGCCGTTCCGGACCGTCGCCACGGTCGGGGCGTTCATGAGCCTCGGCCAGTTCGGCTTGCTGTACCTGTCGATGCACCTGGGCATGCCGCCGGGGCTCGCCGCGCTCGTGCTGCAGGCCCAGGTGGTGTTCACCATCGTGATCGCGGCTGTCGTCCTCCGCGAGCGGCCGTCGCGTGCACAGGTCGCGGGCGTGGCGCTCGGCGTGCTCGGGCTGGCGGTTGTGGCGCTCGGCCGCGGTGGCCACGTGCCGGCCGCGGCGCTCGTGCTGTGCGTGGCCGCCGGGCTGTCGTGGGGGATAGGCAACGTGGTCTCGCGCGCTTCCCGGGCACCGGGGGGCCTGGCGCTCACGGTCTGGTCGGCGACGATAGTCCCCGTGCCGCTGCTCGCGCTCAGCCTGCT
>NZ_JBARCR010000832.1:0-4501 GCF_049794275.1 Trebonia sp. | reverse complement strand
GGCGTGCCCGGCCCGGTGGTGGTCGCCACCTACCTGCTGGCGCCCGGCTACTTCGCCGACAAGATCCGCGCGGCCGGGCTGGGGGCCGGGGCCGCCGCCGTCTCCCCCGCCCTCGGCGCTGCTCCTGACATCGCGGACGTGGTCCTGGAGCGCTACCTGGCCGCCGTCCCCGCGGAGCTGTGCGCGCCGCTGGCGGCCAGGGCATAGTTCTTTTATCCCGAACGGGCCCGCGGTGACCCGCCGGGCTAAGACTGGGTGCGGGCTCCGCCCGCTTCTTGCTGTTATCAGGCGTTGGCGGGGGCTGCCTAGGTGGCGCTGGAGGTGTCGATGCGGGACATGATTCTGTCCGCGTCCCGGCCGAGGCGGCGCAGCTGTTCCGGCGACAGGACGTCAATGACGAGCGACCGGACGTGCGCCACGTGCGCGGGCGCCGCCTCGGTCAGCGTCCGCAGGCCGTCGGCGGTCAGGATGGCGTTAGTGAACCGGCCGTCGGCCGGGTCGGGCTCGCGGCGCACGAGGCCCCGCGCCTCGAGGCGCTTGATCAAGTGCGACAGCCGGGACAGCGACGCGTTGGTGACCTCGGCGAGCGAGCTCATCCGCATGGTCTGCTGCGGGCGGTTCGAGAGCATGGCCAGCACCTGGTACTCAACCATGCTCAGGTTCGCGTCGCGCTGCAGCTGCTGATCGATCGACCAGGGCAGCCACATGAACAGCCGGACCAGGGACAGCCAGGCGTCGAGTTCCGTCGCGGTCAGCCACCGCACCGCTGGGTCCTCGAGGGCGGGGTTCCCGGCGCCGCGACGAGCTACTTCTGTCATGGGACCAAGGCTAGCATTCACTGGACCGTTCAAGTGATATGTCTTGACTATTCAAGTCATCGAGGCATAGCTTCGACTCAAACGGACAAGTCAAACGGGAGGCTGACCGACCATGAAGATCGCACTCACCGGCGCCACCGGGTTCGTCGGATCGCACGTCCTGGCGGAACTGCGCGAGCATGGCCACGAGGTGACGGCGTTCGTCCGCGACGACGCCCAGGCGGACCGGGTAGCGGCGCGCGGCGCCACCCCGGCCGTGGTTGACCTGTACGACCGGCCCGCTGTCGCGGGCCTGCTCCGCGACGCGGACGGGGCCATCCACACCGCCAGCCCGGGCGACGCCACCAGCGCTGGCCTGGACTCCGCGGTGGTCGACGCGGCGCTCGACGCGTTCGCCGCCACCGGCAAGCCCTACCTGCAGATCAGCGGCCTGTGGGTCTACGGGCCGAACACCGCCATCACCGAGGACTCGCCCTTCAACGCGCCCCCGCTGGTGGCGTGGAAGACGCCGATCGAGCGCCGGGTGCTGAGCGCGACCGGCATGCGCGGCGCGGTGCTCATCTCGGGCACCGCCTACGGGGACGGCGGCGGCGGGATCCCCGGGGTGCTGCTCGGGTCCCCGCGCGACGACACCGGGAACCTGATCATGATCGGCACGGGGCGGCAGCACTGGGTGACGGTGCACGTCGCCGACCTGGCGGACGCCTTCCGGCGCGTCCTCGAAGACGACTCGGCGCGCGGCTACTACGTCATCGGCAACGGAGAGCACCCGACCGTCGCCGAGCTGACCGAGGCGGCCGCCGTCGCGGTCGGCGCGCCAGGCGCGGTACCCGGCTCTGACGCCGAAGCGCGCGCCCGCCTCGGCGACTACTTCGCCGAGGTCCTGCTGGGCGACCAGGGCACCGCCGCGGCGAAGGCCAGGAACGAGCTCGGCTGGCACCCGGCCCGTCCGTCGCTGGTCAGCGAGTTCCGGCACGGAAGCTACCGGCGCTAGCCGCACAACCGCACCCGCGGCGCGAAACCGTACGAAAGCACCGATACGACACCGTTACGGTCAACCCGTTACGAAACTGCTCCAGACGGGGAAACACCTGGCACGGACGCCCGGCGCGCGGCCGCCAGAACGCATACCCTAACCCGGTAAGCCGCTGCGCTGGCGGTGTTCCGCGTTGGGAGATTGATGCACATCTGGCCGGGAGCCCCGTATCCACTGGGGGCGACGTGGGACGGGTGGGGGACGAATTTCGCGTTGTTCTCTGAGGTCGCCGACCGCGTCGAACTGTGCCTGTTCGACGAGGCGGGGACAGAAACCCGCGTCGCACTCACGGAGATGGACGGTTTCGTCTGGCACGGGTACCTGCCCGCGATCAGCCCCGGCCAGCGGTACGGCTACCGGGTGCACGGCCCCTTCGATCCCAGGCGCGGCTCCCGCTGCTCCCCGTCCAAGCTGCTGCTCGACCCCTACGCCAAGGCCGTCGAGGGCCACCTGACCTGGGATGAGGCGCTGTTCGACTACCAGTGGAGCGACCCGCGGCGGCGGAACACGGCCGACAGCGCGCCGTTCATGCCGAAGAACATCGTCATCAACCCGTTCTTCGACTGGGGCAACGACCGGCCGCCGCGCATCCCGTACCACGAGACGGTGATCTACGAGGCGCACGTCCGCGGCCTGACACTGCGCCACCCGGAGATCCCGCTGCCCCAGCGGGGCACCTACGCGGGGCTGGGCCACCCGGCGGTGATCGAGCACCTGCGCCGGATCGGGGTCACCGCGGTGGAGCTGCTGCCGGTGCACCAGTTCCTCCCCGACCAGGCGCTGGTCCAGCGCGACCTGACCAACTACTGGGGCTACAACACGATCGGCTTCCTCGCGCCGCACAACAGGTACTCCAGCGCCGGCCAGCGCGGCGAACAGGTCGGCGAGTTCAAGTCCATGGTCAGGGCGCTGCACTCGGCGGGCATCGAGGTCATCCTCGACGTGGTCTACAACCACACCGGCGAGGGCGACCACCGCGGTCCGACGCTGTGCTTCCGCGGCATCGACAACGAGGCGTACTACCGGCTCGACCTCAGGGACAAGCGGCGGTACATCGACTACACGGGCTGCGGTAACAGCCTGAACGTGCGGCACCCGCACTCGCTGCAGCTGATCATGGACTCGCTGCGGTACTGGGTGCTCGAGATGCACGTCGACGGGTTCCGGTTCGACCTGGCCTCGGCCCTGGCGCGCGAGCTGCACGACGTGGACCGGCTGTCCACGTTCTTCGACCTGGTCCAGCAGGACCCGGTGGTGTCCCAGGTGAAGCTGATCGCCGAGCCGTGGGACGTCGGCGAGGGCGGCTACCAGGTCGGCAACTTCCCGCCGCTGTGGACAGAATGGAACGGCAAGTACCGGGACACGGTGCGCGACTACTGGCGCGGCCAGCCGGCCACCCTGCCGGAGTTCGCCTCCCGGTTGACCGGGTCCAGCGACCTGTACGAGTCGTCAGGCCGCCGCCCCGTCGCCTCGATCAACTTCGTCACCTGCCACGACGGGTTCACGCTCGCCGACCTGGTCAGCTACAACAACAAGCACAACGAGGCCAACGGCGAGGACAACAGGGACGGTACCAACGACAACAGGTCGTGGAACTGCGGGGTCGAGGGCCCGGCGGAAGACCCCGAGATCATCGAGCTGCGCGCCAGGCAGCAGCGGAACTTCCTGACCACCCTGTTCCTGTCCCAGGGCATCCCGATGATGCTGGCCGGGGACGAGATCAGCCGGACCCAGGACGGCAACAACAACGCCTACTGCCAGGACAACGAGATCTCGTGGGTGGACTGGTCCAGGGCCGCCGACGAACGGGACCTGCTCATCTTCACCCAGAAGCTGGCCCGGCTGCGCCGCCGCCACCCGGTGTTCCGCCGCCGCCGGTTCTTCAAGGGCGCCTTCTCCGGCTCCGGGGCCGGCAACCTGGGCGCCGACATCGCCTGGCTGACCCCGGCAGGCGACGAGATGACCGAGGAGGACTGGCAGGCCAGCTACGCCAAGTCGGTCGCGGTCTTCCTGAACGGCGCGGCGATCAGCGAGCCCAGCCCGCGCGGCGACCCGGTCACGGACGATAGGTTCCTGCTGCTGTTCAACGCCGGCGCCGAGGCGATCACGTTCACGCTGCCCGAGTCGAAGCTGAGCGGCGACTGGGAGGTCGCGATCGACACCGTCAGCCCGCGCGGCGACCCGGTGGACGCCATCGGGTTCCTGCCGCGGACGAAGGTAGAGGTCGCGGGACGGGCCGTCATGGTGCTGAGATCCCGGTCATGAGGTCCCGGTCATGAGGATCCTGCTGCCGACGCAGGCGGCCGACCAGTCCGCCGCTGCCCTGGACGATCACGCGCTCGCCGGGCTGTACGCCTACCCAGGGCCGCGCTGGCTGCGCGCCAACATGGTCGCGAGCGCGGACGGCGCGGGTTTCCTCGACGGCCGGACGGCGGCGCTGTCGACGCCGGCCGACATGCGGCTGTTCGGCCTGCTGCGCGTGCTGGCGGACGTGGTGCTGGTTGGCGCGGGCACCGCGCGCCTCGAGGAGTACAAGCCGGCCCGCCGCCGGCCGGCGCTTGAGGATCTGCGGGCGGGCCGGCCCCCGACGGTCCCGGTCGCCGTGATCAGCAGGAAACTCGACTTGGACTTCGCGGCGCCGCTGTTC
>NZ_JBARCR010000831.1:0-1922 GCF_049794275.1 Trebonia sp. | reverse complement strand
CCGGGCTGGTGCTGGCCGGCACGCTGGCGTTCGCCGCCTACACGATCGTGCTCCGCCCGCTCAGCCAGGAGTTCGGCGCCGTGCCCGCCACCGCGGCCTCGACCGCCGTCGGCACGCTCCCCTACCTCGCCTTCGCGGGGATGCTGCCAGGCGCCGGGCTCGGGCATCTCGGCGCCGCGGTCTGGGGGGAGCTCGCGTTCCTCGCGCTCGGCAGCACGGCGGCCGGGATGCTGCTGTGGAACGTCGCGGTCCTTTCCGGCGGGGCCGCCCGGGTCAGCCTGCTGCTTTACCTGGAGCCTGTGGTCAGCGTGCTCGGCGCGGCGGTGTTCCTCGGCGAGCGCGTGACGGCGGTGACGATCGGCGGCGGCGTGCTGATCCTGGGCGGGGTCGCCGTGGCGAGCGGCGTGCCTGCGGGAGGCATCACGCGTACGTTCGGGAAAATCAAGAACATTATCCAGAACGGACTCGCGGCTTTTCGATAACCGCTGGCGGCACCCAGGGCCTGATCGAGACGGCCGTCGCGAGCCGCTAAGCGTTCTCCGGCAGCTGCGGCCCGGCGATCCGCGCCCAGCCGACGCCGTTGAGCACCCGGCCCACGTACGGGTGCTCTGGCTTCCTGGCGCTGGCTCCCGGCATGGCGCAGCCCCCTGCCCGAAACCGTGGCCTATGGCTAGGCTACGGACAATGGCATGGATAGGAAGATCCAATTGACCGCGAATACACAGACCAATAGCGCGGGCGGTGAGTTCCCCGCCGACCTGCTGGTACAACTCGACCGGTCCAGGCCCCGCAGCCTCCGGGTTCAGCTCGAGCGCGGCCTGCGCAAGTCCATCGCTCGCGGATCGCTGCCGCCGGGGACCGCGCTGCCGCCGTCGCGCGTGCTCGCCGCCGAGCTGGACGTGTCACGTTCGCTCGTCGTCGGGGCGTACGAGCAGCTGGTCATCGAGGGATACCTGGAAGCGCGCCAGGGTTCGGGGACGCGGGTCCGGGCGCAGGGACTGCGCGGCGACGGGACCGGTGACGGCTCGGCGGACTATGAGCCCAGTGGCGCGGGGCCCGCGCCGGCCACGCGGGACGGCGGCATCCGGCGCAGCGGGCTGCCCGATCCGGCGCTCTTCCCGCGCAGCGACTGGCTGCGGCACTACCGCGACGTGCTGCGGGACATCCCCGACGACCGGCTGCTGTACCCGCACGCCCGCGGTGAGCCGGAACTGCGCGCCGCGCTCACCGCGTACCTGGGCCGGGTCCGCGGCGTGCGCACCACCCCTGATCAGATCGTGGTCTGCGGCGGCTTCTCGCAAGCCGTGACGCTGCTGTGCCGGGCCCTCGGCCGCCGCGGCGTGACCCGCGTCGCCGTGGAGGACCCCTGCTTCTCGCTGTACCGCCGGATCATCAGGTCGACCGGGCTCGAGCCGGTTCCCGTCCCTGTCGACGGCCAAGGACTGCGCACCGCGCGGCTCGCCGGGCTGGACGTGGGCGCCGTGCTGCTGTCCCCCGCGCACTCCTACCCGAGCGGCGCGGTGCTTTCCGCCGACCGGCGGGTTCAGCTCCTTGAGTGGGCCCGCGCGGCGGACGCGCTGGTGATCGAGGACGACTACGACGCCGAGCTGCGCTACGACCGGCTGCCGGTCGGCGCGCTCCAGGGCCTGGATCCCGACCACGTTATCTACGGCGGCACCGTGAGCAAGGTGCTCAGCCCCGCGCTGCGGCTGGGCTGGATCGCCGCGCCGCCCCGGCTCACCGGCGACATCGCCCGCGCCAAGTTCCTTGAGGACTTCGCCACCGAGGCGCTCGGCCAGCTCACCCTCGCCCGGTTCATCGAGAGCGGCGCCTTCGCCCGCCACCTGCGCCGGGTCCGCCCGGTCTACCGGGCACGCCGCGACAGCCTGCTCGCCGCGCTGCGCACCCACATGCCGTTGGTG
>NZ_JBARCR010000830.1:0-4074 GCF_049794275.1 Trebonia sp. | reverse complement strand
GGCCACCGCCGTGCTGCTGTCCGCGGCGAAGAGCAGCGCGCAGCGCACCGAGTCCGCGCCTGTCTCGCCCGCGGCTGACCTGCTGCGCCGGATGGCCGACGGCGAGCTGACGGCGGCGCTCGCCGTGCCTGCCGCTACGCTGCCCGGCGCGGCGTTCCCCTCGGCAGTGCGGGTCGCCGGGTCGGCCGACGGCGGCATGACCAAGCTGCGCGGCACGATCCCCGCGGTGGCCGACGCGCTGCCCGCTGACGTGCTGCTCGTGCCAGCCGACGGAGTGCCGAACGCCCTGTTCCTGGTCGAGGCCACCGCGCCCGGCGTGCATCGCATCCCGGTGACCTCGCTGGACATGACCAGGCAGCTGTGCGACGTGACGCTGGACGGCGCGCCCGCCCGGCAGCTCGCCGTCGGGCAGGCCGCCGAGGCGGCCGCGGAAGCAGGGCTGCTGGCGGGCGCCACCGTGCTCGCCGCCGAGGAGGTCGGCCTCGCGCAGCGCTGCCTGGACATGACCGTGGCCTACCTGAAGGAGCGCCACCAGTTCGCCCGGCCGATCGGCTCCTTCCAGGCGCTCAAGCACCGGCTGGCCGACCTGTGGACGATGATCACGCAGGCGCGGGCGGCGTCCAGGTACGCGGCCGCCTGCCTGGCCGACGGCGATCCTGACGCGCCGGTGGCGGTGGCCCTGGCGAAGTCGGCGTGCGGCGATGCCGCGATCGCGGCCGCGCAGGAATGCGTGCAGATGCACGGCGGCATCGGCTTCACCTGGGAGCATCCCGCTCACCTGTACCTCAAGCGGGCGAAGGCGTCCTCGGTGCTGTTCGGCACGCCGGGCGCGCACCGCGCCGCGCTGGCAACCCTGGTGAACCTCCCGGGCCCTGACGCCTAACAGGCGCGGGGGCGCCCTCATTTCCCCGGAAGCCGGCAGCGTTAGGGGCTTCCGCCCGCGCCACTGCCCGCCGTGTCGGCAGGGGCCGGACTGTCGGCCGCGCTGCGCTGGGCCGGGATCGGCTCGGCTGGCGCCGCCACGCTGTGGCTGCCTGCTGCCATGTGTATCCCGCCGAGCACCGGTCCCCGCGTGTCGGCCGCCGGCCGCAGCCGGGGATCCGGCCGGTTCGCGAACACCATCACCATGAACAGCCAGAACGCCAGGAGGACGACCGAGACGACGACGATCACCCAGATAGCGGCCGGCGACGCCGTTGTCCGCAGTGCCAAGTCCATAGCTGACCCCCTACCAGCACCATCCTCAACGCTACGTACCCACCCCGAGCCGCTTTCACCACACGGCGCGAGGCCCGGTATCGGCCTCCCGCCCACCGCCCGCTGACAGCTGATAACAGCAAGAAATGGCAGTTGGTCGCGTCCAGGATCGCCAGCGTCGCGGTGCCCTTGAGCGCTCAGGTGGCGATCGCGTCTAGTTCCGCTAGCGCGTCCGCGGGCAGGGTGAGGTCAGCGGCGGCGACGTTTTCGCGCAGGTGCGCGACGGACGAGGTGCCCGGGATGAGCAGGATGTTCGGCGACCGGTGCAGCAGCCAGGCCAGCGCGACGGTCATCCGGGCAGCGCCGAGCCGCTCGGCGACCGCGTCCAGCATGCCGGACTGCAGCGGATGGAAACCGCCGAGCGGGAAGAAGGGCACGTAGGCGATGCCCTGCGCGGCGAGGGAGCCGATCAGGTCGTCGTCGCCCCTGCTAGCCAGGTTGTAGTGGTTCTGCACGCACGCGACCGGCGCGATGGATTGTGCCTCCGCGACCTGCCTGGCGGTCACGTTGCTGAGCCCCAGGTGCCTGATCAGCCCCTCCTGCCGCAGCTCGGCCAGCGCCGTGAACGGCCCGGCGATCGAGCCGGGCTGCGGACCGCGCTGGCCAGGGTTCCGCAGGTTGACCACGTCCATCGCGTCCAGGCCGAGATCGCGCAGGTTCTCCTCGACCTGCTCGCGCAGCTGCTCAGGAGCCTGCGCCTCGGGCCAGCCGCCGTTGGCGTCTCGCGCTGCCCCGACCTTGGTGACGATGCGCAGGTCCTCCGGATAGGGGTACAGCGCCTCCCTGATGATCTGGTTGGTGACGCGCGGGCCGTAGTAGCCGGATGTGTCTATGTGGGTGATGCCCAGCTCAACCGCCTCGCGCAGCACCGCCACCGCGGCGTCGCGGTCGGCGGGCGGCCCGAACACGCCCGGGCCGGCCAGCTGCATGGCCCCGTATCCCATGCGCGTGACGGTCAGGTCGCCGCCCATGGTGAACGTCCCGCCGGGACGCGTATCGGCTGCCATCACGCCTCCGGCGGGGTGAGGGCGATGACGGGGATCGTCCGCGCTGTTTTCTGCTGGTAGTCGCCGAAGCGGGGATAGCGCCGGGCCTGCTCCGCGTACTTTTCGTCACGCTCACGTCCGGCCAGCTCGGTGGCGTGCACCTCGATGACGCTGTCGCCGACCTCGATCGTGGTATCCGGGTGCGCGAGCAGGTTGTGGTACCAGGCGGGGTTGTCGTCCGCCCCTGCCTTCGACGCGAACACGAGATACCGGCCGTCGTCGGCCAGGTACATCACCGGGCTGACGCGCGGCGTGCCGGTACGGGCGCCGGTGGTGTGCAGCAGGAGCAGCGGCGCTCCGGCGAAGCCGCCGCCGACCTGGCCGTGGTTGCCGCGGAACTCCGCGATGATGCGCGCGTTGTGCCCGCCGGGTTCAGTCATGTCATCTCCTTCAGGGATGCGGACCAGCATGCCATCGTCTCCTGCTGTGGTGCCGCCGGGGCCTGGCGTGGAACAGTAGGGCTATGGCCGAACTCCGCGGGAAAGTCATTCTTGTCACCGGTGCCACCGACGGGCTTGGCCGGGCGCTGGCCGCCGAGCTGGCCCGGGCCGGGGCGACGGTGCTCGTGCACGGCCGCGACCCCGGGCGGATCGCGGACACGATCAAGGAGGTCACCGCGGCGGCCGCCGAGGCGGACGAACCGGCGGCCGGCGACCGGGTGCGCGGGTACCAGGCGGACCTGTCGAGCCTCGCCGGGGTGCGGGAGCTCGCCGGCCAGGTCATCGCGGCGGAGCCGCGGCTCGACGTGCTGGTGAACAACGCCGGCATCGGCGGCGACGTGCCAGGGGGCGGCGCGCGGCAGGAGAGCGCGGACGGGTACGAGCTGCGGTTCGCCGTCAACTACCTGGCGACGTACGCGCTGACCCGGCTGCTGCTGCCGCTCCTGCGCGCTTCCGCGCCGTCCAGGATCGTCAACGTCGCCTCCATCGGGCAGCAGGCCATCGACTTCAGCGACGTGATGCTCACCAAGGACTACGACGGGATGCGCGCCTACCGGCAGAGCAAGCTCGCGCAGGTCCTGTTCACCTTCGACCTGGCCGCCGAGCTCGACCCCGACGGGGTGACCGTCAACGCCCTGCACCCGGCCACGTTCATGCCGACCAAGATCGTGTCCTCGCCCATCAGCACCATCGCCCAGGGGGTCGAGGCGACGATGCGGCTGATCGCCGCCCCGGATGCGGAGACCGGCACCGGCCGGTTCTACAACAGCCTCGACGAGGGACGGGCGAACGACCAGGCCTACGACCTCGCGGCCCGCCGCCAGCTGCGCGAGCTGTCGGAGCGGCTGACCGGCCGGTAAGGCCGGCGCCGGCTAGCCGGCGCCGCCGGGGGTGCCAGGGACGGTCGCCACGTCGACCGCCTCGACCTGGCCGGAGTCGAAGTTCGACACCAGCAGCGTGCCGTCAGGAGCCAGCGTCATGTCCCGCGGGAACAGCCCGGCCCGGATGTGGCCGACGACCGCGGGGCGCCCGGCCAGCGCGGCCGCGACGTTCACCACGTCCAGGTCCGAGGTCGCGCCGCTGGCGCCGAACCGGTTGGAGTCCGCGACCAGCACGAGCGAGCTCTCCCTGACCGCCGCCAGCCCGACCGGCGCCTCGCCCACCCGGACGGCCGCGACCAGGGCCCGCTTCGGATCGCTGACCAGCCGGGCCGCCGCGAAGCACAGCAGGTCGTCGCTGGCCCGGGCAGTCACCCACACTTACGTGCCGTCCGCCGCGGTAGTGACCCGGACCGGCTGGCAGCCGGCGTCCACGGTGGCGACCACCGACGC
>NZ_JBARCR010000829.1:0-1694 GCF_049794275.1 Trebonia sp. | reverse complement strand
GTCCCCCGGCGGCGGCAGCCACACCGCCGGCCCGTCGGCAGCGGCCACTACGGCCGCCAGGAACGCGGCCTGCCCGGCGACGTCCGCGGGCAGCTCGACGATCTCGGGAATCACACCCGCCGCCGTCAGGGCAGGAAGCTGCGGATGCCCGGCGGAGCCGGCTAGCACCCGCGAAGCGGCGCGAAGCGCCGACCAGGCCTGCCAGGTCAGCAGCCCGGGCGCGACTCGCGGGCTGCTTAGCAGGACCGTCAGCACGCGGGGGTGAGGCCCGTGGTCGACGCGGGTGACGGCGTTCCGGCCGGCCGGGACAGCGTGTCGGGCGCGGGCACCACGGTGTACTGCGAGTAGTCCAGCCGCCCGAACTGCGGGTTCACCTGGATGTTCAGCGACTTCGCCGCGGTGCACTGTGCTTTGGTCAGCGCCGCGTTCACGGTGTTGTTCTCCGCCGTTGTGGCCGGCAGCTTGCCGCCGTTCGCCTGCTCAGCGAAGGCGATCTCCTGGGCCTGGTACATGCCGAGCGCCGGCACCATCTGCGGCGAGACCCCGGCGTTGAGGAACACCGCCTGCGCGCTGTGCAGGCCGTTTTGCGCGGCGGCCTGCTGGGCCTGGGAGTTGACGCTGGCGATGCCCTGCTGCACTTGCGCTTCGGTCACGGAGATGCCGGCCGAGGCGGCGACCTCGTCTTCGATTTGGAACCTGATCAGCCAGCTCAGCACCGCGGCGGGCACCTCGGTGGAGGTCAGCTGCACCTGTGAGCCGTACGGCGCCGCCGCCGTATTGAAGTTGGCCACCTGGGTATCCAGCGAGGAGACGGTGATCCGCTGATCGCCTACGATCGCCGCCGAGCCCACCTTGACCGGGGAGCACGCGGCGAGCACCGCGCACGCGCCAAGGCCCACCGCGCCCAGGGCGGCCAGCCGGGTCCTTCTGCCGAACACAGGCGATCCTTCCTCGGGGACCAACAGCCGGAACTATGACTCGGAGAGTACCGAACGGACAACCTCTGCGCACCACGCGAGTAGCTCGGCGTCACGCAGCGGTTCCCCGCCGAAGCCCCCGCCGGAGGCGCCGGTCTTCGGCACCGGTACCAGCATCGTACGCACCGTCGGCTTGAGCAGTGTCTTCGGGTACAGCCGCTGCACTCGCACGACCCGCGAGTCCGGCAACTGCACAGGCGCGAATCGCACGTGCGACCCCTGCAGCGCGATGTCCGTCAGCCCGGCCTGCCGTGCCGCGAACCGCAGCCGCGCCACGTCGAGCAATGTCACCACGGGCGGCGGGAGCGCGCCGTACCTGTCCTCGAGCTCCTCGCGCACCGCGGTCACGTCGGCCTCTGAGTCGATGGCGGCGATCGAGGTGTAGGCCGCGAGCCGCAGCCGCTCGCCTGGCACGTAGTCGTGCGGGATGTGCGCGTTCACCGGCAGCTCGACCCGGACCTCCGGCCGCTCCGCCGGAGCGTCGTCGCGCAGCTCGCGTACGGCTTCGCCGATCATCCGCACGTACAGGTCGAACCCGACGCCGGCGATGTGCCCGGACTGCTCGCCGCCAAGCAGGTTCCCGGCGCCCCTGATCTCCAGGTCCTTCAGCGCGACGTACATGCCGGCGCCGATCTCGGTGTGCTGCGCCACGGTGGCCAGCCGCTCGTGCGCTGTCTCGGTCAGCGCCTTCTCCGTCGGGTAGAGGAAGTACGCGTA
>NZ_JBARCR010000828.1:0-9102 GCF_049794275.1 Trebonia sp. | reverse complement strand
CGCTGCCTAGTCAATCGATGCCGAGGCCGCGCCGCCCGGTGGGGTTGAGGTCCGTGAGCCTGGTCCGGTTGTCCCAGTCCCGCTCGTAGTGCTCAGCGGGAAAGTCGCTCGGACTCATCCCGGTCAGGAACGCGGCGCGCACGGACTCGGCGTACCTCTCGTTGCGCGGGCACCACGGCGCCGCGGGGATGTACAGCACGTTGCCCCAGCCCTGCTGGCTGGTGACCGGCGCGACACTGTGGATCATGTCGCAGTGCCACCAGACCGAGTCGCCGGCCTGGATGTCCGGCAGCCCGGTCAACGCCGGCAGCAGTGGCTCGTGCCATTTCCGGCTGACCGGGAAGACCTGATTGACCGTGACACCGCACATGTCGTCTTCGGGCACGTCCGCAAGCAACGGGCGCAGCATCAGGTAGCCCATCGCCTCCGGGATCGGCACGGTGTGCAAGACGCCCTGGTCATGGGCCATATCGCACAGCGCGGTCCAGCCCTGGAACGTCCGGAAGACAGAGCACATCGTGCTGCCCGGGTACTGCGGTCCTGAGGTCCGGTACGTGGCGTCCCACGGGTCATACTGCTCGACCGTGCCGTCGAACAGGTGCCGGAACGCGCGCTGGTAGTCCTGCGTCATCCACAAGTCCAGCGTGCCGGGGTCCAGGTGCGTCCCCAGGCCCTTGGAATCGGTGCCGGGCGGGCGGCGACGGATGCGGTCCGGGTACAGAGAGTCGCGGCCTGGATCGAACCAGCGGACACCGCCGGACTCGCTGATCCACTGACCGTTGAGGAAGGCCTGGACCCGCGCCATCCGGTCACTCTGGCGGGCCTGCATCTGGGCCGGCGACCAGTAGATGGGGTAGATCTCCGGCCTGGACCCGACGCTGCCGAAGAAGTCGTCGCCAGGACCCCGGTAGTTCTCGAAGAACCGGTTGCTCTCGACGTAGTCGACGATGCCCTGATCCCAGGCGAGCGCCTGTTCGCGCGGGAAGTGCCCGCGCACCACCAGGCAGCCACGCCGGCGCACCTGGCCGAGCGCGGCCGCGGGGACGGCACCGGACGCGATGTCCGCGTAGTCGATTTCCGGCCATACGGGCTCGCCGCGCTCCTTCGCCGCGACGATCTCATCGACCCGGTCGCGCACCCGGTGCTCGATGACCGCGAAGACCTCATCGACCGAGCGCCCCGAGGCCGCGATGCGGGCGCGCAAGGTGGCCTTGACTTCGCGGATCGCGGCGGGCAGGTCCTCCGGCGTGGTGTCCCAGTGGGGCAGGGCCGGCAGGTGGCTGATGTCCGGTGCCGTGGTCCGCGTCATGCCGCGGCCTCCTTTTGGTTGTGAGTCCTAACTAAAAACACTCTAGACTGCTTACTAGGTTCTAGGCAAGACTCCTAACTAAACTGTGTCCGTGACGATGACGAAGCCCTCGCTGGACTTGCTGCGCTCCCTGACCGATGAGCACGTCCTGCGTGCTCTGATGGCGGAGCGCCAGCTGACCAGGGCAGAGCTGGCAGCCAGGACCGGCATCTCCAAGCCCACGGTGTCCGAGAGCGCGCGGAGGCTGTCGGCCGCCGGCCTGATTCGCGACACCGGCGCCAGGACCAGCGGGCGCGGCCGGGTCGGCTCGTACTACGGGCTCGCCGAGGACATCGGCACCGCTCTCGTCGTCAGCATCGCGCCGGACGGTGTGGTGGCGGAATGCCTCGACAGTCACGGTGCGGTGCTCGCCAGCATGCGGCAGCCGCTGGCCAGGCCGACCCGGCCGCGGCAGGTCGAGGGCGCCCTGCGGGCCGTGGCCGGGCAGGTCCTGGCCGCGGCACCCGGCCACGGCCCCGTGCGCTTGGGCGTGGTCAGTGCCGCCGACCCAGTCGATCGCCGTAGCGGCCGGCTGGTTCACCTGCCGGATGCCCCGTTCCTTGTCGGCGAGCTGTCGCCGGCCGACGTGCTCGGCTCGTCCGTCGACGGCCCGGTCCTGGTCGACAACGACGTGAACTGGGAAGCGCGGGCCGAGCGGGCGGCAGCACCGCCCGGTGAGCTGGCAGATTTCGCCTACCTGCATCTTGGCGAGGGCCTGGGCTGCGCGGTGGTCAGCGACGGGGAGGTGCGCCGCGGGTTCACCGGCATCGCCGGGGAAGTCGCGCACCTGGTCACCGTCGGGCCAGGGGGACGCGCGATGCTGCTCACCGAGGTGTTCCGGGAACTCGGGCTGCGCCAGGCCGGCACGACGGCGATCGATGTCGCGGCGCTGCTGGATGCCTTCGATGGCCGCGACGCAGTGACCCGCCCGGTCCGCGCGGCTGTCGGGACCGCGCTGAGCGGCGTGCTCGCCGCGCTGGTCGCCGTCTGCGATCCGGAAGTGGTCATCCTCGGGGGCGACTGGGGCGGGCATCCGGCCGTCATCGACACCGTCCGCGCCCGGTTCCGGCAATCACCCCGCCACGTGCCCATCCGCCCGGCCACGGTGACCGAGGAGCCCGCGCTGTCCGGCGCGCGCCGCCGGGCCCTCGGGGACCTGCGCACAGCGATCGTCGCCCGAGCCCGCGCCGTGTGACGTCCCGTCAGTCCACGTGCGCGGCGGCGAGCGCGCGGGCGGACGTGGTGATCAGGCCGACCACGGCGACAAGCGCCCCGCAGACCACGGCGAGCAGCCACGGGGCGTGGGTCGCGGCGCTCAGCGCGTCAGCGTGGGACTCGCCGGCCGCCACCCGGACACGGACGCCGCTGGTGAGCATCGCGCCCATGACCGCGACCCCGAGGACGCTGCCGAACTGGCGGGTGGCCGAGATCACCGCCGACGCCACGCCCGCCTGGGACGGCGGCATGCCGCTGACGCCCGTGTTCGTGATCGGCGGGTTGACCAGCCCAAGCCCCGCGCCGAGCACCACCAGGGCGAGCGTCAGCCACGCCAGCGAGGTCGATGGCGACAGCCCCAGCAGCAAAGCCGCGCCGGCTGCCATCAGGACACCGCTCAAGACAAGCGGGATCCGCGGCCCGCGATGCGCCGTGAGGTGCCCGGCCACCGGCGCGGCGGCCGCCATCACGATCATCGCGGGCACCAGGGTGAGCCCCGCGCGCAGCGGCGAGTCGCCGCGCACCTCCTGCAGGTACAGGGTGATCACGAACAGGAACCCGGCGAGCACGATGAACGACAGCACCGCGATCACGCTGGCGCCGGTGAACGGCGGGCTGCGGAAGAACCGCAGCTCGAGCAGCGCCGCGTCGCCGCGGCGCCGTTCCACGCCGACGAACGCCAGTCCCGCGGCCAGTGAAACCGCGAACAGCGCCAGGATCGGCGCCGACGTCCAGCCGGAGTCCGGACCCTGGATCACCGCGTACGTCAGCGTCCCGAGAAAGGTGATCATCAGCAGCTGGCCGGGCACGTCGACCCGCCGCGGGTGCGGCGCGCGGGACTCCGGCACGTACCGCCGCGCGGCGAGGATCATGGCCACGCCGATCGGCACGTTCACCCAGAACACCGACCGCCAGCCCACCTCGCTGACCAGCACTCCCCCGATGACCGGCCCGCACGCGGCCGCCACCCCGAAGATCCCGCTCCAGATCCCCAGCGCCCGTGCCCGCTCCCCCGGATCGGTGAACACGTTCCGCACGATCGACAGCGAGACCGGCGTCAGCATCGACCCGCCGACGCCCTGCAGCATGCGCAGCGCGATCAGCGATCCGGTGTCGGGCGCGAGGCTGCACAGCAGCGACCCGAGGCTGAAGCCGAACAGCCCCACGAGGAACAGCCGCTTGCGGCCGAACCGGTCCGCCATCGACCCGCTGAGCAGCAGCAGGCTGGCGACCACCAGCAGGTACGCGTCGGAGATCCACTGCAGGCCGGCCAGGCTGGAGTGCAGATCGGCCTGGATGGTGGGCAGCGCGACGTTCAGGATCGTCGAGTCCAGGTACGTGATGAACAGGCTGGAGCTGCAGATGAGCAGCACCACCAGCCGGAGCCGGCGGCCCGCGGCCCCATCGGGGATGATGATCTCCCGGGGCCCGGCCCCCGCCGACCTGAGCGCGCCGACGCTCATGCGGCGCGGGCGCCGGCGGCCTGGGGCGCCGGAATGTGTTCATCGCCCCTGGTGATCAGCGACGCGGTGCGCGCCGCGCTAGCCCGCCCGGCCCGCCCGGTGGTGTACAGGGCGAGGGCGAGCACCACGACACCCGCGCCGGTGATGATCCACCAGCCCGGGCGGGTCGCGCTGGTGAACCCGGCGGCGAGCGGGCCGTGCAGGTTCGCCGCGAGCACCGAGCCCATCACCGCCACGCCGAGCAAGGAGCCGACCTGCCGTCCCGTCGACGCGATCCCCGCCGCGACGCCCGCCTGCGACCTGGGCATCCCCGCGACCGCGTTGTTGGTGATCGGGGCGTTCAGCCAGCCCTGCCCGACGCCGAACACCACGCCGCACAACAGCACGTACCACACCGGCGTGGTCGCGGTCAGGAAGGTCAGCAGCAGGCCGCCGGCCGCGATCCCGGCACCGGAGATGATCAGCGGGATCCGCGTGCCGCGGCGCGCGATCACCCGTCCGGCCAGCGGCGCCGAGCAGGCCATCACCAGCGCCATCGGCAGCAGGAACAGCCCGGCGGTCAGCGGCCGGTAACCGCGCACGTCCTGCAGGTACAGCGTGATCAGGAACAGGAATCCGCCGAACGCGCACAGCCCGGTCACCGCGGTCAGCGCCGCGCCTGAGAACGGCCGGCTGCGGAAGAACCGCAGGTCGAGCAGCGGCTCGTCGCGCCGCGGCTCATGCCAGAGGAAGGTGGCGAGCGCGACCGCCCCCACCGCGAAACAGGCCAGGATCCGCGCTGACGCCCACCCGTAGTCGGGTCCCTCGATGATGCCGTAAGTGACTGTACTGAGCGTGATCATGACCAGAATTTGCCCGAACGGATCCGGCCGTCTGTAGGTCCCCGCCCGTGACTCAGGCACGAACAGAGCCGTCAGGATGATCGCCGCCACGCCGATCGGGATGTTGACCCAGAACACGCCGCGCCAGCCGACCGAATCGACGAGCGCGCCGCCGATGACCGGCCCGAGCGCCAGGGACAGCCCGAACACGCTGCCCCACACCCCGATCGCCTTGGCCCGCTCACCAGGCTCGGTGAACGTGTTCGCGATGATCGCCATCGCGACCGGGTTGAGCATCGACCCGCCGACAGCCTGCAGGGCACGGAACCCGATCAGCGCGCCGAGGCTGGGCGCGAGACTGCACGCCAGCGAACCGACGGTGAACACCGCGAGCCCGATCTGGAAGACGCGGCGGCGGCCCACCCGGTCCGCGGTCGACCCGGACAGCATCAGCAGGCTCGCGATCACGACCAGGTACGCGTCGATCGTCCACTGCAGGCCGGAGACGGGGGCATGGAAGTCACGCCCGATCGCCGGCACGGCCACGTTGATGATCGTGACATCCAGCCCGACGATGAACAGGCTCAGGCAGCAGATGGCCAGTACCAGGTACCGGCGGCGGCGGCTCAGCTCAGGCAGCACGATCTCCTCGTTCAACGCATAGTTGCTTGTTACAACTAACTTTAGCCGCGCACTATGCCGCACCCGGCAATCCGAACGGCCCGCCGCAACGACTGTGAGGCCGGCCACAGTATTAACGTTCGTCAATGCGGTAGCTACTTATGCATGAAAACCGGGAGTCACCACCGCGTGGCGGCGCGCGTGCTGGCGGCGGTGCCCGCCACCGCGCTCGCGACGGGTCTCATCCTGGTGCTCGGCGCCCCGTCGTCCAGCGGCTCTGGCACTTCGGGGCAGAGCAGCGGCCTGGTGCCGTTCCCGGCTGCCCGGCCGGCCCAGGTGGCCAGCACCAAGGAGGGCATCATCGCCCGGGTGAAACCAGGCGTCGTGATGATCAACACGCGGCTGCGGTACGACAGCGAGGCGGCCGCAGGAACAGGCATGGTCATCAACCCTGACGGGCTCGTGCTCACCAACAACCACGTCATCGAGGACGCCACCTCGATCACCGCGACCGTGGCAGGGAAGACCTACCAGGCGCGGGTGGCCGGCTACGACAAGGCCGACGACATCGCGCTCCTCCGGCTGCGGGGCGCGGCATGGCTGCCAGCGGTGCCGGTCGGCAACTCCTCGCTGGTCAACGTCGGGCAGACGGTCGTTGCCCTGGGCAACGCCGGGGGCCGCGCGGTCGTCACCGCGTCGCCGGGGAAGGTGGCCAAGCTCAACCTGATCGTCACGGCCAGCGACCGGGTGGGCTCGATGACCTCAGAGACGCTGCACGGCATGATGCAGGCCAGCGCCGGGCTCGTGGCCGGCGACTCCGGTGGCCCGCTGTCAGGCACCAACGGCGTCATCGGCATGGACACCGCGGCCAGCGGCTCAGGCCATCAGCAGGCCGCCGGATTCGCGATCCCGATCAACACGGCGCTGTCTGTCGCGGGGCAGATCGCCGCGGGCGAGGCCAGCTCGGACATCACCATCGGCTACCCGCCCTTCATGGGCACCTTCACCGGCACCGGGTCGAACCCCAACCCGCTGGGCCAGACGCGGCCGGGGCAGATGGCCGCGCCTGCCCCGGCATTGTCGTGCTCCACCAGCGACATCGGCCTCACACCGCCGCTCGCCATCGCGCCGGTGAACTCAGGAGTCCTGGTCCAGGGCGTGATCTGCGCCAGCCCCGCCGCGCGGGCGGGCATGACCGGCGGCGCGGTCATCACGGCAGTGAGCGGGCAGCCCGTCAGGTCGCCCGACGACCTGAGCCGCGCCATGGCGCGGTTCCGGCCCGGCGACACGATCTCCGTCACCTGGATGAACCCGGCCGGCGAGCGGACGACCAGCCGCATCCGCCTCACCGCGGGACCGCCGCAGTAACCTGCCAGGCCGGAAATTGACTGGGGCAGAGCGGCCGCGCGGCCTACGATCGGACGCATGCCGGGCTATGAACCAGTGGACCTGTCGGCTGTCTGCAACGCGGGCGTGGATGCTCTGGGCGGTGAGCCGGGGAATGTTCCGCTCGGGCGGGTGGACCTGCGCGGCCTCCCGTTCCTGATCGGGCCGGAGCGGGCGTCCCCTGAGCGGTGCTTCCTGCTGCCCGGCGTCCCCACGCCGGTCGGGATCGGCCGGCCGGCGCGGCGGGTGATCGTCGCGCACCGGCTGCTCGAACCGGGCGCACCGGCCGGCCACGCGGCCGGGCGGACCGTCGCGGAGTACGTTTTCCACCTGGCCGGCGGCGAGGCCGCCACCGTCCCGATCAGGGAGCGGTTCGAGATCCAGGTGGTGCCGCCGGGGTGGGGCCGTCTCCCGTTCCTCGCCGTCACCGACACCAGCGACCACAGCCTGCCGCGCTTCGAGGGCAGCTGGGGCGCGGCCGGGGAGCGCCTGGCCGAGCACGCGATGGGATGGCCCGCCGGGTACTTCCTGTGGTGCTGGGAGAATCCGCATCCGGACCGGACGGTCGAACGCATCGAGTTCATCCCGCGCGGCCCGCGATTCATCGTCGCCGGCATCACGACCAGCGACGTTGACGAGCACCCGTTTGTCCGCACGCCAGCCCGTCCGGTGCGGCTCGTGGCGAAGGACGGGCGCGGCGGTGTCTTCGACGTAACCGTGGACCGGGGTGTCGCGACCTATCCGCAGCCGCTGTCCGGCGACGACGACCGGGCCGGCTGGGGAGCGACGGAAGGAACGTCCGCGTACACGTCGATCGCCGCGCTGCCGTCGGCCACCATCGCGGTCCGGCGGGACGATGACGAGCTCGGCCGGGTGCGCTGGGGCGACGTGGCACGTGACGGGCGGGCAGACGCAGGCCGGGTCTCGCTCGAGCTGGCGGAAAGCGGCCGCAACTGGGTGCATGTCAGCGTCATCGATGACGAGACAGGGCGGCCGGTGCCGTGCCGGGTCCATTTCCGTTCCCCCCAGGGGATTCCCTACCAGCCGCACGGCCACCACAATCACGTCACGCAAAATCTCGGCAGCTGGCATTACGACGTTGGCGGCGACGTCCGCCTCGGCCAGCGCAGCTACGCGTATATCGACGGCACCTGCCAGGGATGGCTGCCGCGGGGCGACGTCGTCGTGGACGTCGCGCGGGGGTTCGAGTACGAACCGCTCCGGCAGACCGTGCGGATCGAGCCGGCCCAGCGGGACCTGACGCTGCGGATCAGGCGTGTCGCCGACCTGGCCTCGGAAGGATGGTGGTCAGGCGACTCGCACGTGCACTTCCTGTCCACGCCGGGCGCTCAGCTCGAGCAGCGGGGCGAAGACCTGCGGGTCGTCAACGTGCTGCAGACACAGTGGGGCGTGCTGTTCACCAACACCGAGGAGTTTTCCGGCCAGCCCAGCGTCGTCGACGGCGGCGGCTACGTCACGTACATCGGCCAGGAAAACCGCCAGCACATGCTCGGCCACATGGTCCTGTGGGGCCTGACAGAACCGGTCATGCCGTGGTGCAGCGACGGTCCCGACGAGGCCGAGCTCGGCGGGGCGCTGGACGCGACGCTGAGCGACTGGGCCGACAGGACACACGCCCAGGGTGGCACCGTCGTCGCCGCGCACTTCCCGAACCCGAACGGCGAGCCGGCCGTCCTCGTCGCGACCGGCCGGGCCGACGCCGTCGAGATGCTGGCCCAGAGCGACGACGCGACGCGCGAGTACTACCGGTACCTGAACAGCGGCTACCGGCTGCCGCTCGTCGGCGGCACGGACAAGATGTCAAGCGCCGTGCCGGTCGGCCTGTACCGCACCTACGCCCGGCTGGACGAGGAGTTCAGCTACGAGGCGTGGTGCCGGGCGGTGCGGTCGGGTCGTACGTTCCTTTCCGGCGGACCGCTCGTGACGCTCTCTGTCGACGAGCGCGAGCCGGGCGATACCGTCGAGCTCTCCGGACCGGGAACGGTCAGCGTCCACGCCACGGTGCGCAGCATTTTCCCGCTCCGCTGTCTCGAAGTCGTCCGTAACGGCGAGGTCGTCGCGACGGCGGACGCCAACGGCGGCCGGCACGCAGAAATCAGCGAGGAACTGCGGATCGACGGCAACTCGTGGATAGCCTGCCGGGCGTTCGGCGCCGACTATCACCTCGACGAATGGGGCCGCCGGGTGTTCGCGCATACCTCGCCGGTCTACGTCGCCTGCGGCGGCG
>NZ_JBARCR010000827.1:0-2415 GCF_049794275.1 Trebonia sp. | reverse complement strand
GCCCACGGCCGGGCTGCAGCCCGGCGCGGCCATCACGTCGCTGTCCGGCACCCCGCTGACCACCCTGGAGCTCATCGAGCGCGTCCTCGGCGCCATGGCCTTCATCACGGTCTCCATGCTCGGCGTCGCGGCGATCGCGCTGTTCCTGTCCACGCTGACCGACTCCGCGATCGGCGCCGCGCTCGGCTCGCTGGCCGCGCTGGTCGTCAGCGAGATCCTGGTCACGCTGAACGCCGCGACCACCGTGCAGCCCTACCTGCCCACTCGGTACTGGCTGGCGTGGATCGACTTCTTCCGGCAGCCCATCTTGTGGCGGGACATCCAGCGCGGGTTCGCCATCCAGGCGGTGTACGTGGTGGTGTTCCTGGCGGCCGCCTGGGCCAACTTCGCCACGCGGGACGTCACGTCCTGACCTCGCGGGCGGCGATCAGGTTTCGCGGTCAGCGGCCGAGGGACTCCAGGGCCGCGCAATCGCCGGGGGCCGGGGCGGTGACGCGGCCGGCGGACAGCGTGCGCAGCACAAGGCCGACGACGAGCGGGGCGGCGGGCAGCTGGCCGTGCTGGATCGTCACGCCCGGGCAGACGGACTGGAGCGGGACGTTCACCGCGCCGGGCAGCCGGGCGGAGTCCGGCGGCTGCACGGTCTGGTCGTCGGCGCTCCACAGCGACAGCCAGGGCGGGCGCGGCTGCGCCGATTGCTGCAGCCGGGTCAGCAGCGCGCTGCCCGGCGCGAGCTGCTGGCAGGCGACGGGGCACAGCCCCGGGTCGTACGCGGTGCCCACGGCGGCGATCCGCGCGCCGTGCAGCGGCGATCCCAGGGTGATGATCGTGCCCGTCCGTCCCGCACCGCCGTAGTCGACGTACCAGAGCCACGCCACGACGCCGCCCGCCGAGTACCCGATCACGGTGACCGGCCCGGATCCCGCGGCGAGCGCCGAGTTCACGTACCCGTTGAGCACCCGGGCCTGCACCGTCAGGTCGCCAGTGCCGTCACCCGCGAGCGGCACCACGGTGGCGGTCCGGCCGGCGCTCCTGATCCGCGCGGCCAGCCCGTCCAGCGACGTGGTGGACCCGCCGTAGCCGGGAACGAGCAGCACCGCGCCCGGCCGGCCGGCTACCGGTTCCGGCTGGCCGCCAGAGACCCGCACCCCGACGACCACGGCGACCGCGGCCACAATCAGGGCGAGTCCCCCGAGCAGGATCTTGCGCCGCGGGCTGAGCCCGGTCCACCGGCGAATGGGGGAACGCACGCATCCCATGATGCGGCCCCGAACGTCAAGATCTTGACAGTGGCTCCGGTAAGCCCCTTCAGCGGCTTTCGCCGGCGTGTCATGAGCTGGCCGGACGTCCGGCTCGGGCACAATAGAACAAGGCCCCCTCCATTTATGGGATGGAGGGGGCCTTGTGCGCCCTGCCGCGCCAGCCTGGCCAGTTGCCCAGCCCGCCCGGCGAAGCCGACCGCCCCGTCAGGGCCAGGAACCCGCGCGATTCACCGGTTTCCCGGCTCCTCTCACGTCCCCTGAGTTTCCCCTGGGGTGGTGCCCGTTTCTGACGGTGAAAGCATTTCTACGCCTGCGTCCAGCCGCAGCGCAAGGGGTCGCGGAACATTAATTGAGAGTTTTTTCGCTGTCCACAGAGCGGCGGTAGTTATCCGCAATTAAATGCGGTTATCCACCGCATAGTTCACAAGCTATCCACAGAACGCACTCGGTGCAGTGTTCAGGATGCTGGGGCTCGGGCACAATAGAACAAGGCCCCCTCCATTTATGGGATGGAGGGGGCCTTGCGCGACCTGCCGCACCAGCCTGGCCGGTTGCCCGGCCCGTCCGGCGGCGACTGCCGCCCCGCCAGGGCCAGACACCCGCGCGATTCACCGGTTTCCCGGCTCCTCCCACGTCCCCTGAGTTTCCCCTGGGGTAGTGCCCGTTTCCGACGGTGAAAGCATTTCTACGCCTCAGCCCGGCCGCGGCGCAAGGGTTCGAGGCCAATAATTGAGAGCTTTTTTCGTTGTCCACAGCGCGGCGGCGGTTATCCGCAATCGAACGCGGTTATCCACCGCATCATGCACAGGCTATCCACAGGTCGCGTCGTGTTTACCGGCAGCGGGGACCGGTGCCCGTGCGCTGGATGACCGGGCGAGGCTGCCGGACGGCGCCAGCTCCGCGGGCGCGGCGGCGGGCCCCGCAACGCCGTCGGCCACCTCCGGGGTGAAACTTTCTGGCTCAACTACTACACGAGAGAATACTCCTGGAGTATTCTCTCGGTTATGAGCGTTCCGCTGACACTGCTCGGGCTCCTCGAACGGGGGCCGAGTCACGGCTATGACCTCAAGCGTGACTACGACATGTTCTTCGGCCGGGGGAAACCGGTGCGGTACAGCCAGGTGTACGCCACGCTGTCCCGGCTGGCCAGGGA
>NZ_JBARCR010000826.1:0-2427 GCF_049794275.1 Trebonia sp. | reverse complement strand
GCTCAGGCTTCCTGGATCTCAACGGGAACGTTGAGATCCAGGTAGATCACGCACATGCGGACGGTCCGCCCCTTCCCCGCCAGTCATGTGAAAGTCAGGGTTCCTAGCAGCCACAACCGCCCAAACGAGACAAAACTCGCGCCGATTGAATAACGCCAATATGTTCGACTTGTATATCTGATCGGCAGTTATGACGTATTTAGCCGTTTTGCGGCGGGTTGCGGCTGAAGGCTAGACAAACTCCGGCATGCCACCCAGCCTAGAGGCTCGCGGTCAGTGGCTTGCGTCAGGCGCGGCATCCGCAGCGGCAACGCAGAGCCAACGCTGAGTTACGTCGACGGCGTCGCGGCCGCTGCGGACGGCACCCGTGCCCCTGGTACCCGGTCAGAACGGCGTCGCGGCTTCCGCTGGCTGGTCGAGGTCGCTTGTCAGCGAGGCGAACGCCTGGTTGTCTTGCGCCGAAAGCGGGTCGCCGGCGCCGCCGTCGCTGGACACTTCGTCCTCGTTGAACTGATCCTCCGCGAACTGGCCCTCCGCGAACGGGGCGTCGCCGTCGCCGGGCAGGTCCGGGTCCGGCGCCATGCCGTGACGAACCGCTTCCCCGTTCGCGAGGCCCTCAAGGACGCTGGGCGGAGTATGCACTCCCCTGTTGAAGCGCGACCACCCGAACGCCAGGTCATGCCCCACCGAGTCCGCCTCGATCTGCACCTCCATCCGGACCCGCTGCTGGTCGTCCAGCCAGCTCCGGGTGAAGACCTTGCCACGAACGATGACCATGTCCCCCTTGCGCAGCGAGCCGTGCACGTTCTCGGCGAGCTTCCGCCAGCACTTCACGCTGTAGTACGACGTCTCGCCGTCCTGCCACTCCCCCGTCTCCCGGTTCAGCTTGCGGGGCGTCGAGCCCACCCGGATGGTGGCGACCGGCGCCTGCTCCGGGGTCCGCTGCCACATCTTCGGCTCCGCCGTCACGTACCCCCGCACGGTGATCGTGTTGTCCTGGCTCATCTCCATGCTCCTCTTAGTAGCCGTGCCGGCACTCGCTGCCGGGCGTGCGCTATCACCGTGCCCCGCAGCGGAAGCCCACGTAAGAGCGATTTGCCCGCCTGTGGATATCATGTCCGATTTGTCCACACCCTGTGGACAACGACTTGCGATCTTGCCGCCAATGCGGCACACTGCCTGCCCGCGAATAACGAGTGGCGCCCGGGCGCCGCGCCGTGTTACGTTCCGCGATCGTGCGACGGGTGTCAGTGGTCGGCACCTCAGGGTCCGGCAAGTCGACGCTGGCGAGGGAGCTGGCGGAAATCCTGGGCGTGCCGCACCTGGAACTGGACGCCGTGCATCACCAGCCCGGCTGGGCGCCGCTGCCGACCGGCGAGTTCCGCCGGATCATCGCGGCACGCGCGGCCGCCGGCGGCTGGGTGATCGACGGCAACTACGGCAGGGTCAGGGACCTGGTCTGGGCCCGCGCGGACACCGTCGTCTGGCTCGACCTGCCGAAACGCACGGTGATGCGGCAGGTCGTCTGGCGGACGCTGCGCCGGGTCGCGCTGCGCAGGGAACTGTGGAACGGCAACCGCGAGCGCTGGCGGAACTTCCTCACCTGGAACCCCGAGCAGTCCGTCATCTCCTGGGCGTGGCACAAGCACGCGCCGGATCACGCCAAGTACGCCGCCGCGGCGGCCGACCCGGCCAGCGCTCACCTCCGGTTCATCAGGCTCGCCAGCCGCCGCGACATCGCCCGGTTCCTCGACAACGCGCGGTCCGAGGCCGGTGCGGCCGCGGTCAGGCCGCGACGAGTTCCGAGGGCTCGGCGATGACGTCGACGAGCGCGCCGTTGCGCATCACCGTGATGCCCAGCCGCCGCCCGATCGCCTCGGCGAACATCAGCCGCTGCAGGTCCTGCGCGGTCGCGACCTCGTGACCGTCGGCGGTCAGCAGCAGGTCGCCCGTCCGCAGCCCGGCCCGGTCGGCGGGGCCGCCGGCCACCACCGACGCCACCCGGAGACCGGTGGAGCGGTTGCCGAGGCGCGATCGCCATACCGGCGCGACCGGCGCGGGCGCCACCGCGATGCCGAGGTAGGCGCGCCGCACCCGCCCGTCATGCATCAGCGCCGACACGATCCGCCTGGTGGTGTCGTTGATCGGGACCGCGAGCCCGAGCCCGACGCCGGCCACCGCGGTGTTGATGCCGACCACCCGGGCGCGGGAGTCGGCGAGCGCGCCGCCGGAATTGCCGGGGTTGAGCGCGGCGTCGGTCTGGATCACGTCCTCGATAATCCGCTGCTGCCCGGCCGGCATCGACCGGCCGAGGGCGCTGACCACGCCCGCGGTGACCGAGCCGGCCAGCCCGAGCGGGTTGCCGACCGCGACGACCAGCTGCCCGACCACGAGGCTGTCGGCCTCGCCGAGGACGGCGGGCGGGGG
>NZ_JBARCR010000825.1:0-6937 GCF_049794275.1 Trebonia sp. | reverse complement strand
CCGTTGGAGGTGGCGTCGGAGGTGCCGTGGCTGCAGCCGCTGCCCGACGCGCTGGTCACTGCGGACCTGGAGGACCCGGCGGCCGTCACGGCCTCGCGGGCCGGTGTCAGGCTGGCCTTTGTCGCGGCGCTGCAGTACCTGTCCGCCCGGCAGCGCGCGATGCTGATCATGCGGGACGTGCTGGAGTGGCCGGCCGCCGACGTGGCGGAGCTGCTGGGCACGACGACCACGGCGATCAACAGCGGCCTGCGCCGCGCCCGTACTCAGCTCGCGCGGGTGATGCCCGCCGAGGACGAGCTCGCCGAGCCGGACGACGCGGTGCAGCGGGCCGTGCTGGAACGGTTCGCGGCGGCGATCGAGCACGCCGACGCCCGTGCGATGGCCGAACTGTTGCGCGCGGACGTCGTCTTGGAGATGCCGCCGTTCCTGACGTGGTTCGCCGGCCGGGACGCCGTGGCGGGCTTCGTCGGGTCGCAGCTGCTCACCGCGCCCGGGGCCGACCGGCTGGTGCCGGTGACCGCGAACGGGCAGGCGGCGTTCGCCGTCTACCGGCGCGACGAACGCGGGGTGTACCGGGCGCACGCGCTGCAGGTGCTCACGCTCACCGCGACAGGCATCGCCCGGATCGTCGCCTTCGCCGACCCGGGTCGGTTCACGTCGTTCGGCCTGCCGCCGGAGCACCCGGCCGAGCCGGCGCGGACGTAGGCGACCGCCACTGCGGCGCTGACCAGGGGACTGAAGCTGCCCGGATCAGCCGTCGGCTATGCGCTGGCCAGCACCGCTATGGTCACGCCGCAACTGCTGCCGCGACCCACTCCCAGCCCGCCTAGGACCTGGCGATGTTGCCGGGCCACGTCACCGACTCGGCCGAGGTGCTGCACGAGGCGATCAGCGCCGGCCGCATCGGTATCCGCGGGGCGCCGGGGGATCCGGCCCGGTCCCGCGGTTGCGCGGGCAGCTGGCCCCGCTGCTCGTCACCTCGGACGTCCGGCCCGGGCTGTTCGCTGATCCGGTTCCGCTGCACCGCCCGGCCTGCCCCGGTGACGAACCCGTCGCCTTTCTCGGCCGCAGGCCGTTCCGCGGCGATTCCGAGGGGTCCGCCTGGTCTGCATAAGTAGGGGCGCCGCAGCGGGCGGTGCCGAACCGAAAGGCAGATCAGAGATGATTATCGACGGCAAGACGGTCCTGGTGACCGGGGCCAGTCGCGGCATCGGGCAGGCGCTGGTCGAGGAGGCCCTACGACGTGGCGCGGCGCGGGTGTATGCCGCTACCCGTCACCCGGTCGCTGACCCTGATGAGCGGGTCACGCCACTGAATGTGGACGTGACCAGCGCAGTGCAGATTCAGGAAGCCGCCGGGAGAGTCGAGTCTCTCGATGTCCTCATCAACAATGCCGGTGTCCAGCCTCTCGATGACCTGAGCGATCCTGCCGCGCTCGAGCGGGCCCTGGCCGTCAACCTGCTCGGCCCCTACCGGGTGAGTCAGGCATTCCTGCCAGCGCTGACTCGTTCCCGGGGAACAATCGTCAACAACGTGTCCCTGGCGGCCCTGGCCCCGGTGCCGTTCGCGCCGGCGTACTCGATCTCGAAGGCGGCTGCGTTGTCTTTGACGCAGTCGCTGCGGATGCTGCTGGCGCGCCACGGCGTGAGCGTGCGCAGCGTCCTCACCGGCCCCGTCGACACGGAGATGACCCGAGGCCTCGAGATTCCCAAGGCCTCGCCCGAGTCCGTGGCGCGAGCGATCTTCGACGGCATCGAGAACGGAGACGAGGACATCTTCCCCGACGTGCTGTCCCAGGCCCTGGCCGAGGGCTGGCGCGCCGGCGTGGCCAAGCAGTTCGAGCGCCAGAACGCAGCATTGCTGCCCCCCGCCGAACCCGTCGCGAGCTGACACCCGAAGTGACATCGTCCGCTGCCGTGCAGGCAGGACGCGTCGCGGCCCGCAGTCGCGCCACCGATGTGCGCCTCACCGGTGGCGCGACCGGCATCCGCCGACGCCACGATCTGCTCACCGATCCCCAGAAACATTCATCCTTAGAGAGGCCCGCAAGGTGGACACCACCATGAAGACACCCCCAATCGTTACGGCGCAAGAGTGGGAGGCAGCACGTCAGCAACTGCTCGTGAAGGAGAAGGAGTTGACTCGCGCGCGAGACGCGCTGGCCGCGGAGCGCCGGCGGATGCCGTGGCTGGCGGTGGAGAAGGAGTACGAGTTCGGCGGGCCTGAGGCCACCGCGAGCCTGCTCGACTTGTTCGAGGGCCGCCGTCAGCTGGTCGTCTACCGCGCCTTCTTCGAGCCGGGCGTGGACGGCTGGCCCGGCCACGCGTGCCGCGGCTGCTCGCTGGTGGCCGATCAGGTCGCCCACGTCGCCCATCTGAACGCTCGTGACACCACACTCATGTTCGTCTCGCGCGCGCCGCAGCCTGACATCGCGCGGGTGAAGGCGCGGATGGGCTGGACGATGCCCTGGTACACCATCACAGACGACTTCGACGCCGACTTCGGCGTGGACGAGTGGCACGGCACGAACGCGTTCTTCCGCGACGGCGACCAGGTGTTCCGCACCTACTTCATCAACAGCCGCGGCGACGAGGCGATGGGGAGCACCTGGAGCTACCTCGACATCACAGCGCTCGGGCGCCAGGAGCAGTGGGAGGACTCGCCTGCGAGCTACCCGCAAACCCCACCGTACGAGTGGTGGAACTGGCACGACGAATACAGCGACACTCAGCCGGCCCAGCGGTGGAGCGCCCAGGTCGAGCGCGGAATCCAAGCTGGTCAAGCACGGCGACGCCCGTGACGCACGGAGGCCATCGTGAGGGTGAGTCGAAGAACGTGGAGCTGCTGAGCAAGCGGGTGCGGCAAAGTGGTGCACATGAGTCGAGTTGCCATCGTGACCGGCGCCAATCAGGGTCTCGGGTTCGCTCTCGCTGAGGGCCTGGTGCAGCGTATGGCCGCCGGCGACGTCGTCTACCTCACCGGCCGTAGCGGCGATCGCCTGCGCGATGCGGCGACGCGGCTCACCGCACCAGTCGCAGACGTCGACACCCATGTTCTCGACGTGCGCGACGGTGCCGCGGTGGCCGCGTTCGCCGGCGAGCTGCGCGACCGTCACGGCGGGGTCGACATCGTCTTCTCCAACGCCGCCGCCCGGCTGACCCCGCAAACGCCGTGGAGCGAGCTAATCGAGCCGTTCGTCGACACCAATAACCTCGGAACCACCAGGATGCTGCGCGCGTTCTCCCCGATCCTGCGGCCTGCCGGGCGCCTGCTCGTCGTGGCCAGCGACTTCGGCACGCTGAACAACCTGCCCACGTCACTGCACGACCGGTTTGACACCGACACGATGAGCCTGGACGACGTGGACGCCACCATGCTGGCCTGGCGCGACGCAGTACTCGCGGGGACAGCCGGCGCCGAGGGCTGGCCCGACTGGATCAACATCCCGTCCAAGGTGGGTCAGGTCGCCGCCGTGCGGGTGCTCGCCAGGGACCGCCGCGAGGCCGACAAGCGAACGGACACGCTTATCGCCGCTGTCTGTCCCGGCCTCATCGACACGGCGGCGTCACGCCCTTGGTTCGATGACATGAGCAGCGCGCAAACCCCCGCGCAGGCCGCCACCGATCCGCTGCGCCTTGCCCTGAATCCAGTCAGCCCCGACACCTACGGCGAGCTCGTGCAGTTCGGCCGCGTCCGTCCCTGGCTCTGATCGCGATACAGCCAGATCGCCGGCAGCAGCGGGCGGTTCCAGCTCGGCCGCGGTCGCCCTCGTCGGCCTGAAAACGGGTGGTGGCGAGCAGGGCATGGAGCCTTCGGACAGATAGCGGCGTTCGCCGACCTGCCTTTCGCCTGGCCGGCGCCGGCCAGGCGCAGCAAGCTCCACGCGCGGAGACGCACCGAGGCCCGGGGACCATCTCGGAGCGAGTTCGACGGGACGCCAAACCAGGATCACACTAAGGACCGACGCCGCCAGATCTCGCCAGACCGAGCCGGACGTCCCCAGACACCAAAGCCGCCCTGAACTTCGGTATCCGGACCCAGCGCGAAGCCGTCAGACGGAATCGTGCTGGATGGCATGCAGGCGGTCATGTCAGGGACGACGAACGCGCCGCGGTCAGCCGCGGGCGTCGCTTGCCGGGAGGATCGGGAGGATGATTCGGGACGGGTGGCCGGGGCCGGTGTGGATGCGGTGCGGGCCGGCGTTGACCGTGTCCTCGTGCCGGGCATAGGTCAGCGGCTTGGGGTATCGCTTGATGTCGGTGCCCTGCACGATCAGCAGCAGTCCCTCGCCGGCCTCGAACCGGGTGCCGGAGGGGAGGATCTCGATCTCGGCCTCGATGACCTGCCCGCGCGGGACCGGGAGTGCGCGGCGGTGGGCGAGGACGGTCAGGAACTCGGTGCTGAGCTCCGGGTCGGGCTCACGGTGTGAGGCTCGCAGCCAGCCGACCGCGACCGGCCCGTCCTCGAACTGGGCGTAGTACGGGAACCCGACGACCTCGCCGTCACGGCCGGTCTTGAACAGCGCGGCGAACAGGTCGAGATCGTCTGCCTCGGGGGCCTCGACGTGCAGGATCAGGCGGCAGTGCCCGACGATCTCGGCCGGCTCGCCGAAGGTCATGGTGAACCGGGCATCGGCCGGGCCCGGCGCGCTGCCCAGCGAGTCGTACTCCGCTACCGCGGCAGCGCCGGGCGGGTGCGGGAGCATAGCTTCCTGCGCCGCGTCCAGGTACCAGGACCGGTATTCGGTGTCCTTGGGCGGCCAGTCCCCGGCGGTGCGGCGGGTGCCCTGGCAGGAGCGCTCCCGTACCTCCATCCGGACCCGTGGCCAGTCCAGGACGCCGCGGTCGGTGCCGCGCAGGAACTGGTCGAAGAACGCGCGCTGCCGCTCGACGTTCTCCGGGTCGTAGTAGTACCCCCACTTCTTGCGGCCGTGCACGTCGAGCCACTTGTGCTCCGAGGAGATCCGGCGGAAGCCCTCCAGCGTGCCGCGCGAATGCAGGCCCTGGTCCGACCAGCTGGCCACGACGAACGCGGGCACCCGGATCTCCTCGAGCCTGGCGGCTTTGGAGGCCCAGAACTCGTCGAACCACGGGTGCTGCCCGGTCTCGGCCTCCAGGTCCTCGATCATGCCCGTGCCGGCGCCCCACCGGTCCCAGATGTAGGGCCAGAAGGACGTCTCCGGGATGCCGCCGTGCCGGACGACCTCGCGGTAGGTGTCGGTCCAGCCTTCCCACGGGTTGATCGCCGCCAGGTGCGCAGGATTGAGCTCGGCCACCCGCCACTGCGTCTGCGTCAGGTACGACACTCCGGACAGCCCGACCCGTCCGTTGCTCCACGGCTGCGTGCCGGCCCACTCGATCAGGTCCGCGTACGCCCTGGCCTCCTCGGGCGACAGGTAGGTCGCCGGCCCCTCCGAGTACCAGGTGCCCGGGATGTCGGCGATCACGATCGCGTAGCCGTGCGGGACCCAGTACCCGGGGTCAGGCGCCTCGAAAGTCGTCAGCGGGGAGGTCCACTCCGGGCGCACCCCGCTGCGGGGATAGATCCGGCCGATGGGGGCCGGGTTGTGCTTGCCGTACGGCGACCAGCCGATAATCGGCGCAGCAGGCTCGCCGCCCGCCGGGCGGTAGACGTCCACCCAGATCGTCGCGCCTGAACCAGTCAGGACCGCGACATCACGGTCGATCACCATGCCCGGCCTGGTCTCGGTGCGCGGCTCAGGCGGCTGGCCCGCCCGCGACCCGGGCGTGTTGCGCGGGCCGCGGAAAAGGTAACCGCTCACGCTCATGACCGTCCGTCTCCCAGCCCGAGTCCGGAGTCCGGCATCTAGCTGACCATCGTCTTCTCGGCAACCATGCTGTCCTCGCTGACCGGTCGTGGCGCCTGTCCGGAACCCGCGCTTGCCACGCGGTGGCGCCGCCCGCTGACATAACACTCCTGGGCCTGGACCGCCGGTTCCTGTGCGTATCAGCCAGTATGAGCCAGGCAGAGGCCGCGGTCTTCTGAAGCGCTACCCAAGATTTGACCCGGGCCTCCTGTGATCCGCACAACCGTGACCGCCATAGACATGTCATGCCGCCGGCCACGCTGGTGACCGCAGGGAGGACCCCTTGGTCGCGCCAAGAACGCGTTCCGCGACGACGGCCTAGTCTTCCCGCTGACTTTCCTGGGCATCGCGATCACCACCACGGTGACCGGCATCTTTTTGGGCTTCTCGCGGCCGAACGATGCTTGTCCGGGGAGCCAAGCGGGGAGCCATCAGCGGTCGGCATAGGGCCACACGAGGCTTTGCCGGGCGTTCGATATATGCGTTTCAACTGCTATCTAGCCACAAGGGACGACGCTGAGCGACAGCGGTGGCCTCGTTCGCATCGAGGGTCAGCGCTCTTGTCAACTCCTCCCCTGCACGCCAAGGTCCCGTTCCAACGATGCGCGCTTCGGCATCTCACTCACATGCCGATGACAGCACGTCCGGCGGCGATGCTGATGCAGACTTCCGAATAGCCATGCCTGAAGTCTCGCGTTCACGCACTTATCTCGTGAGCCAGATAGCCGAGACCCTCGCGCACGTGGGTGCCACCCTCGGCGCGGTAATCATCACCTTTATCGGCGACGAAGAGTCAGAGGGACTGGCCCGGCGCGTCCCTTCTGGCAGCGGTTCCAGCCCTTTGGTGTCGGCCATCTCTGCGAGATCGCGGTGAGCGTGGAGCTGCTTGGCCAGCCCGGTGGCGCTCCGGGGCTGGTCAGTCCTCCTCGGAGCCGGTCTCGGGGAAGGGGCCGCCCGGCCCCAGGTGGGTGCGCGTGCCGTCGTGGTCGAGGATGCACAGGATCTCCGCGGCTTCCTCTCGCACGCCGAACGCGTGCGGCTCCATCGTGGAGAACTCGGCCGCCTCGCCGGCCCGGACGAGGATGGTCCGCTCGCCCAGCCGCAGCACGA
>NZ_JBARCR010000824.1:0-2037 GCF_049794275.1 Trebonia sp. | reverse complement strand
GGGGAGGCCAGGAATCGGGCCTGCTCGATGACGCTGGCCAGGTGACCGCGCCGCCTGGCCAGCGACAGCTTCAGCGATGCGATCGCCACCTGGAGGTGGCGCCGGCGACTTGGCGGCGTCGTCTCGGCGTACGTCTCGGCGACCGCCAGGTGGGCGGCCGCCTCGTCCAGGCGCCCCTGGGCAAGGTCACCCATCGCGCGCACCAGCGCCAGCCCGGGGTAGTCCGTGCCTGGCGGGAAGGCCCCCGCCAGCGCCTGCATGGTCTGCGCCTGCCCGTCGAGGGTCAGGCTGAACGAATGGTCGGCGAGCAGCTGGGCCGCCTCCGGCCAGTCGCCGGCCGCCTGAGTGTGCCGGATCGCCTCGGCCTCGTGGCCCTGCGAGGTGAACCATCCGGCGGCGAGCCGGTGCAGCGCCGGCACTTCCGCGGGCAGCGTCCTGCGCAGCTGCAGCCGGAGCATGTCCCCGAATAGGCGGTGGTAGCGGAACCAGGCGCGCTGAGGGTCGAGCGATTCGACAAACGCGTTCGCGTCCTCCAGCTCCAGCAGGATCCGCTCCGAGCCCGGGCGGCCGGTCAGCAGATCTGCCAGCTCGCCGTTGACGCGATCGAGCAGGGAGGTGCGCAGCAGCAGATCCTGGACGTCGGGCGGCTGGCGGTCGAGCATCTCGGCGAGCAGGTACTCGGCGACCGTGCGGTCGCTGCCGGAGAACTCCGCGACGAACCGCTCCGGGTCGGGGTGGCCGGCCAGCGAGAGGGCCGCGAGCCGCAGGCCCGCCGCCCACCCCTCGGTCCGCTGGTGCAGCAGCGCCGCCCCGGCCGCGGACAGCGCGATGCCCGAGGCGTCGAGCAGCTCTCGGGTCTCGCGCTCGGTGAAGCGCAGGTCGGCCGCGCGGATCTCGGCCAGCTCGCCGGCCAGGCGCAGCTGATGCAGCCGCAGCCGCAGATCGTGACGCGTGGTCAGGATGGCGTGCGCGTGCGGGGGAAGGCTGACCAGCAGCTGGGTGAGCTGAGAGAGTGCTGCTGGCGAGGTCAGCTCGTGGAGATCATCAATAACCAGCATGATGTCGCCGGGAGCATCGGCGAGCTCCGATAGCACCCGGTCGACCATTGCCGGTGCGTTGAAGTCGGGTGTCGCTGCTTGCGGTTCCGCACGGCCGTCAGTGGCCGAAGCGTGGCGGACCGCGTCGAGCAGGGCAAGCCAGAACTGCTGGGCGTCCTGCTGATCGCGTTGCACCCGCAGCACGGTGAGCCGGTACCGCTGATCCGGACGGTCGGCCCACGCGCGCAGCAGCGACGTCTTCCCGCTGCCAGCCGGAGCCGAGATGATCGTCACCTTCCGGGCCGCCGCGCGATCCAGGGCAGCGAGAAGACCATCCCGGCCGATCAGCCGGTGAGTTGCTGGAGCCACCGTCAACGGCCCGCCTTCATGTCACGCCCGAGCACCTTCCCCTCGGTACCAGGCCAGCGCGCGTGCTGTCAACGGCGCGCGAATCACCGGGATCCGGTGATGGCCGCTCACATGGCTGGCGGCAAGCGTGAACCCATCGCGAAGCTGAGATTCAAGGGAGATACCGTGACCTCGCCAGCCTCCGGCGCGGACAGCGCATCCGACCTGCCTGACTACGCGCCCACCACCCGGTCGGCGCAATCCGAGACCGGGCATGCGGCCGCACCCGCCGCCACGGCCGGCGGCAACCGCCGCCTCGGCCTGGCTCTGCTGGTCATCGCCACCGCCCAGCTCATGGTCGTGCTCGACGCGACCATCGTGAACGTAGCCCTCCCGCACATCCAGCAGGCACTTGGCTTCTCTGGCAGCGGACTGGAGTGGGTGGTGAACGCCTACGCGGTCACCTTCGGTGGCCTGCTGCTGCTCGGCGGCCGCGCCGGTGACATCCTTGGCCGGCGGCGGGTATTCGTGTTCGGGCTGCTGCTGTTTTCTGCCGCGTCGCTGTTCGGCGGCTTCGCCACGAGCCAGGCCTGGCTGCTTACCGCCAGGGCGGTGCAGGGCGTCGGCGGCGCGGTGATCGCGCCGACCGCGC
>NZ_JBARCR010000823.1:0-2887 GCF_049794275.1 Trebonia sp. | reverse complement strand
AGGGGAGCCAGCCAAGGCCGGGAGCGGCTCAGCCGCAGGAGCATCTCGTCCACGACCTCCCGGTCGCTGTCCCTGACGGCCTGGACGAACTCCCCGACCTGCGCACGCGTTATATGCCGCCGCCGGGACGGCCGGTCGATACCGCCAGGTGGTGTGGGCCGACTCGAAGCGTCGGCAGACGATGCCGTCGGTCGCTCGGATGCATTCCCTTCAATGTCCACTGGCCCTTCAATGCCCACTGGAATGCCCTTCACGAGCAGTTGCGCTGACCGATAACACAATTATGGGCAGCCCAGGACGCGTCTCATCCACGCCGGATGAGGCGGGCGCAGTTGCCGTCAATGGCTATCGATGGCGCCGGGAGAACTTCCTGGATGAATAGCGGTCAGCAGCCGTTCGATCCGGGCCAGCCGCTCGTCAAGCTCGGCCAGCGTCACCTCGCGGCGGGCCGCTTCGTCCGGCGGCGCAGGCCTTGCCCGGCTGGGCGCCTGGGTGACGAAACTGGATGCCACCTGCGCGGTGACAACCGCCAGGGTGAGCAGCCCGGTGCCCATGATGAAGCATGCCGTGATCCGTCCCCACGTAGTGACCGGGTAGAAGTCGCCGTAGCCGACAGTGGTAACCGTGACGAAGGCCCACCACACCGCGTCTCCTAGAGTGTGAATGTTGGAGCCGGGGGCGTGCCGCTCGAACAGGTACACGATGATCGCGCCGTTGAGGACGAACACCGCGGCGGCCAGCAAGAACCGGCCCAGGTGCCCGCGCCGGAACACCGAGCGGACCAGTCTGATGCTGAAGATCACGCGCACCGGTGGGACAACGACCGAGATGAGGGCACCCGGATGGGTGAGCGCATAGTGCACATGCCGGGGCGCTAGGGCACTGCGGATGGCTATGTCGATTCCGTAGACGGCCGATAGGGCAACCCGGAAGGCAAGCACGACGTAAGTCACCCGATGCCCGAAGTCGCCTGGGGGAACCACGACAAGCCACAACGTAGACAGGGCCAGCAGGTCAAGCGGGTCCCGGGTCCTGGCCTCATACTCCGCCATACGGCCCGGCCGGTGAGCATTGTCAGTCATGGTCATCAGCGTTCCACCGGCCGCGCCAGCCGACCAAGCAGGAGCCTGAAGAGGCGGTGTGGAGGTCGTGCGGAGATCGTGCCCTTCCGCGCACTATAAGGGTCTGCTGAGGTCGGTGCAGGGCGATGCGGTTGCTGCGCTTTAGTGCTGCACTTGCCGCCGGAGGACGACGGGAGGTGAGGCGGTAGAGTCGGCGTTGTGGCAGATGACTGGCGGGTGACCGTCGCGTTCCGCGATGAGGCCGACGTTCAGCGGGCGGTTCAGTCCGTTCGCGAGCATGAGGTGGAAGGCGATGTGCTCAGCGGGCTGGCTCACCGTGTCGTGATGTCCGTCGATGGTCCCACCGTCTTCCTTTATGCCGGTACCGAGGACACGGCTCGCGAGGCGGACCGGGTGGTGCGCGAGGTGCTGACGCAGCAGCAGCTGAGCGCTGAGTTCACCCTCGACCGATGGCATCCGCTGGAAGAAGAGTGGGAGGACGTGAGCGTCCCGATGCCGGATACCGTCGAGCAGCGGGCGGCGGAGCACCAGCACCTGGTCGATTATGAGACTGAGGAGTCCCTCGCGGCCGGGCAGGCCGGATGGGAAGTGCGCGTCGAGCTGCCGTCGCATCATAAGGCGGTCGAGCTCGCTGAGCGGCTGCAAGCGGAGGGCCGCCCGGTGATCCGCCGCTGGAAATACCTGGTACTCGGTGCCAACAACGAGGACGACGCCAGATCCCTCGCCGAGGCGATCAGGCAGCAGATATCGGCGAAGGCGTCAGTGCAAATCCAGGCGGTCGCGTCCATCCACTTCGCCGCCAGCAAGCCCGAACCCTGAGGAGACATCCGACCGCGGATCGCCACATGGGCGGGCACTGGGCCGCTACTCGTTGAGGATCTGCTCCCTGATGATGTCGGCGTGCCCGCAGTGCTGAGCGAGTTCGCGCAGCACGTGGAGGTACACCCAGCGAAGCGGGAGTGGCCCGAGCCGGTAGCCGTAGACCTTGTCGTCTAGTCCCAGGGATGACGTCGCGTGGCGTGATGACTCGCATGCCTCGCGGTGTGCTTGCTGGACGGTGGCGATGGTGTCGCTGTCATAAAGAATGAACGACTCGTCCGAGATCGCGGGGATGCCGATCTCGGCACGTGACCGGCCTGTGACAGCCTCGTCAAACCAGACCTTCTCGAGGAAGGTCGCGTGCTTCACCAGGCCCAGCAAAGTGGTCCGAGAGGGCACCACCGACCGGCGTGCCTGTTCCTCGGTTAGCCCGTCCAGGCAGCGATCGAGCGCACTGCGGTGCTCGTCGATGAACGCTTCGAACTGAGCGCGCGCTGGCAGATTGATGACATCCTCAGCGAACGTCACTGGGAGTGAGGGCATAAGTGAAGCATTTCAGGACCGCCGTCCACGGCGCGGGCGTTAGCGTCCCGCGGTGAAGAACTCGGCCAGGATGGGGGCGAGCACCTCCGGCGGCGCATTGTGGTCGTACCCATCCAGCGTCACCTGCCGCGCGCCTGGAACAGCGGCGGCCTGCTCGGCCACCGAGCGCTGGAACCAGGCAGGGCTGTTTGCGCCGCCGATGACCAGTACCGGGATGTCAACATTGGCCAGCTCGTCGGTGGGCACTCCGCCCGCGGCGACGGCGATGTCATAGGGCAGCGTGCGGGCCAGCGGCTCAAGAGCCGCCACCCACGCCGCGTCCTTCAGCCCTGTCGCCGCCTGTTCCGGCACATGGACGATGTCGGTCATCCAGAAGATAACCGCATCGCGTTCCCGCCCCGCGGCGACCAGTTCGCGGATGCGGGCGGCCGGGTCGGCACCCG
>NZ_JBARCR010000822.1:0-2771 GCF_049794275.1 Trebonia sp. | reverse complement strand
AGATGGAGTACGCCAGCGCCTTGCACACCAGCAGCAGGACCAGTGCCCCGACGGTGTAACTCGCGGACTGCTCGAGCAGTGGCGGCAGCGCCGACTGTCCGGAGAACAGCACGTCCGATGACGGTTTTCCGGTGCCCTCGGCGTACGCGATCGCCAGCCCCGCGACGGCCAGGCCGGCCAGCGGGGTCATCAGCAGCAGCAGCCGCTCCAGGTGGGGGCGCACGAACAGGGCCAGCCATTTGATCGCGAAGCTGACCACGGCGGCCGCCGCGCCGATGCCCACGGCCCAGCCGAGCTGTGCAATGTTCAGGTGCGCGGCCGGGGGAAGGTCCGGTACCGCCAGGGAAAATGTCCCGTATCCGGTCAGCGAGCCCAGGCCGAGGAAGATCAGCGACCCGATGCCCGCGCCGACCAGGCCAGGGAGCAGCGCGATGGTGGCCGTCGCGCCGCCAAGCCCGGAGGCCTCGAGCAGCAAGACCGCTCCCGACAGCGGGTTGCCGAGCAGCGTGCTGATCGCCGCGAAGCTGCCGGTCGCCGCGAGGATCGCGGCGGTGCGCTGCGGTACGTCGCGCTTAGCCAGCTTGACCGCCAGGACCGCCAGCCCGCCGCCGAGGGCGATCGTCGGGGCCTCCGGCCCGATCACCGCGCCCAGCGACAGGCCCGCCAGGGACGCGAGAAAGATGCCGGGCAGGTCGATCGCGGCGGCCACGCCGCCTGGGTGAAAGCCGTCAGCCGGCGAGTGGCCGCCCCGCCCGGGAAGGTACCTGATCGTCGCCCCGACAATCGCTCCGGCCACCGCCAGCGGCAGCAGTGGCCACCACGGCGGCTCACCGTGAAAGCCGACGCCCTTGGGCAGGTCGGTGTAGACCCAGGTCTGTATGTCGGTGACCAGTTTGAGATACCAGTACACCAGGAACGAGATCACCACGCCCAGGACCGCGGCCATGATCAGGAGAACCGCGTACTGCCTGGTACGCATGACAGCGAACGGATCTGCTGGCGTGCTCACCGCCACCCCCTCCAGGGCACACTGCGGTCATCTGATCTAGGGCAGTCTGCCGCCGCACCCGCCAGGCAGGCATCACCCGGCGCGCGTGATTTCTAGTGGACGAGGACCTCTACGCGGGCGTCCTGCCTTGGGGCAGAGCTTGAGCCAGCGGCGGGCGAGCGCAGCACGGTCGCGGCGACCGCTGCCGCCGCGACCACCAGGCCGCAGGCGATCCAGAATGCCAGGTGGTAGCCGTTGGTCAGGGCGACCGCCGCCGGGCGGTGCTGCGCCAGCAGCGCGCTGGTGCGGGACGCGGAGACGGTTGCCAGCACCGCGAGCCCGAGCGCGCCGCCGACCTGGGCAGTCGCGTTGACCAGGCCGGAAGCCAGGCCCGCGTCCTGCGGGGTCGCGCTGGACATGGCCAGCGCCATCAGGGCGGGGAAGCACAAGCCCGCGCCGGTGCCGGCCAGCACCGCGACAGGGAAAACCTGGGTCAGGTACCCGCTGCCGCTCGCCGGGGCGCTGGCGAACAGGGCCAGCCCGGCGGCGATCAGGCCGAGGCCGGCGAGCATCGGCGTGCGGGCGCCGAAGCGCATGACCAGGCGGTCGGTGTAGCGCACCGACAGGGTGCCCATCACCACGGCGACGGGCAGGAAGGCCAGGCCGATCTGCAGCGGGTCATAGCCGAGGATCCGGCGCAGGTACAGCGAGCCGAGGAAGAACATCCCGAACATGCCCGCGGTGCCGAGAACCTGGACCAGGTTCGCGCCGGTCACGGTGCGCGAGGCGAACATCCGCAGCGGCATGAGCGGGTTCCGCGCGGTGTGCTGCCTGATGAGGAAGCCGCCGAGCAGCACGAGCGAGCCGGCGGCGAAGCCCAGGGTCTTGGCGGCCAGCCAGCCGCCGGCCGCCGCGGGGCCGACGATCGTGAACACGCCGAGCATCATCGCGCCGGTGACCAGCAGCGCGCCCGCCACGTCGGCGCCGGCCCGCAGCCCGGCGCCCCGGTCCGCCTCGATCAGCTGCCGGGCGGCGACGACCGTGACCACGCCGATCGGCAGGTTGACGAAGAAGATCCAGTGCCAGTTCAGGAACTGGGTGAGAATGCCCCCGGCCAGCAGCCCCACCGCGGCGCCCGCCGACGCGACGAAGGCGAAGACGCCGATCGCCTTGGCCTGTTCCCGCGGGTCGGCGAACATCGTCACGATCATGCCGAGGATCACGGCCGAGGTGAGCGCGCCGCCAATGCCCTGCAGGAACCGCGCCGCGACCAGCATCTCCTGGTTCGCCGCGACCCCGCACAGCAGCGAAGCGACAGTGAAAACGCCAAGGCCGGCCATGAAGACGTTCCTGCGGCCGGCCAGGTCACCGAGCCGCCCCGCCAGCAGCAGCAGGCCGGCGAACGCGATCAGGTACGCGTTGACGACCCAGGCCAGGCTCGACTGCGAGAAACCAAGATCGGCCTGAATGGACGGCAGCGCCACGTTCACGATGGTCATGTCAAGGACGATCATCAGCATCCCGGTGCACAGCACTCCCAGGGCCACCCAGCGAGACCGGTCTTCCATGGCTCTTCCACTCCTCGTTTATTCGTCGCTTGCTTAGTTCGACTGCGCCCGGCGCAGAAACTCACCGCTGCGAGGAGGCGATAGGACGAGCGGCGGCGACAACCGCGGTGACGAGCGCGGCCGCGGTGCCGACCCGGCAGGCGAGCCGGACAGCCCGCGTGATATCCGCCGGCGTCGGGACGCGGCCGTCGCTGAGGACGGCGCGGTGCTCGACC
>NZ_JBARCR010000821.1:0-1517 GCF_049794275.1 Trebonia sp. | reverse complement strand
CTGTCAGGTCGGCGGGCACCAGGTCGGGCGTGAACTGGATCCGCTGGAACTCACCGCCGACCGCCGCGGCGAGCGACTTGACGGACAGCGTCTTGGCCAGCCCGGGGACGCCCTCCACGAGCAGGTGGCCGCCGGAAAGCAGCGCGACCGCCATCCGCTCGAGCAGCACGTCCTGGCCGACGATGGTGCGCTTGACCTCGAAGAGCACCGGTTGCAGCGGGTTGGCGGACGTCGGTTTAGCGGACGTTGCGTCGGTCATATCTGCGGCCCCTTCCCTGGCCCTGTGCCGCCGCCGCCGAGCGCGGTGCCGATAGGCACCGCGAACCCGATGCCGGCGAACGCGTCCTCGCCGTCGGGGACGGCGATGGAGACGACGATGCCGATGACAAGACCATGCGCGTCCAGCAGCGGGCCGCCTGAGCTGCCCGGGTTGACCGACGCATCGAACTGGATGAGCCCGGAGAACTTGCCGACGTCGGTGTCCGCTGTCCTGTCGAGGCCGGAAACCACGCCGGAGGACACGCTGTCGATCAGGCCGAGCGGGTTGCCGATGGCCACGACCTGTGCGCCCACGTCGGCGCCGCCGCCAAGGTTGGCAGGCACGACGACCTGGGGCAGCCTCGCCGGGATGAGCGCGGCGATGTCCTGCTTCGGGTTGGCGGACGCGATGGACGCTGTCGTCGTGGTGCCGTCGGCGAAGGTGACGGAGATGGCTCCGCCGCCGGAGATGACGTGGTTGGCGGTCAGGATCGTGCCGTTATCCGCCACGATGACGCCGGTCCCGAGCTTCTTGCTGGTGCGGACGAGCACCAGGGACGGCGAGACCCGCTGGTAGATGGCGGGCACGGTCAGGGTAGGCGCTGCCGTCGGGGTCGGCGGCGGCGTCGCGGCCGCGGCGGGTGTCGCGGCTGGCGACCGGGCCAGCAAGGTCGCCAGCACCGCGATCACCACGAGCAGTACGACCGCGCCAGCCAGCCCGGCGGCGAGTCGGCGGCGCGATCCGCGAGTCCCGGGCGGACGCGGTCCGGCGCTCTCGGTACCAGCAGGCTCGCGTCCCATGACCTCTACGCTACGTACGGCAGTTAAGAAAAGGATAAGCGCGGGCCAACGAAAGCGGAAAAGCGGGAGGCGTGCCACCCTGGAGGCAGTCCGCGCCCCGACGGGACCGGGCCCCGAGACGACCGAAGGAGTTCACGCATGACGGAAGCGGCCGACAGCGGCATCCCGGACCGCAAGCGGGTCGGTTTCATCGGGCTCGGGCACATGGGCTCGGCCATGGCCCGCAGGCTTGTGGAGGCCGGCTACGACGTCACGGTGTGGAGCAGGACGGCCGCCCACGTCGACGAGCTGGTCGCCGACGGCGCGACCCGCGCGGACTCCCCCGAGGACGCGGTCGCCGCCGGCCACCTGTTCTCGATGCTGGCGAACGAGGACGTGGTGCGCGCGGTCCTGCCGCCGGGGTTGCTGAGCGCGGCGCCGCCGGGCTTCAGCCACGTCAACCACGCGACGATCAGCGC
>NZ_JBARCR010000820.1:0-5670 GCF_049794275.1 Trebonia sp. | reverse complement strand
GGACCGTCTCCGGCCAGGGCCGGCCGCGGGTAAAGCCGGGCAATCCCCGCCGCAGCCGGGGCGTGGGCGCCGGCTGGTCGGCCCAGTAGGCGAGCAGGACGGCAAGAGCCAGGTCGAGCACGAGAATGTTGCGGCTCTGCAGCCGCTGACCGCCGAACAGGGGCAGCCGGTAGAGCAGGGGGCCGAGCGGAGTGTTGCCGCCGAGCGCGAGCACCGCCCCGGCCAGGCCGATGATGTGCCAGACGATCCACTCCGGCCAGCGGGACAAGCCCCGCCCCGGCCGGAGGCGGCCGAGCAGGGCGAACGCGGCGACCAGCGGGAGGATGCCGACGTAGCTCGTCACCTCAGTCAGGTTGTATCCCGAGAAGAACGCGGGCTGGCGCAGCGATCCTGATCCGCCGAGCAGGTCGGGAACGAGCGTCAGCAGCAGCCAGCGGACCGGCAGCGAACCGGAGTCGAACAAGGCCACCGAGCCGCCGGCCCGCTGCGACGTGCTGACGGCCGCCAGGCCGGGCAGCCACTGGACCGCACCAAGGCAGGCGCCCAGGGCGAGGCCCGCGGCCACGGAAACCGCCGCACGAAACCAGTCGCGGCCTAGCCGGGCGATCATCCAGGTGGCGTAGCCCAGCACGATCACCAGCGCGTCGTCCACGGCACGCGGCTCGCCCGCCAGGATCACCAGGCCGGCGGACACCGTGAGCACCGCGATCCAGCGGAACCGCGCGCCCCGGGCGGCTGAGTCCCGGCAGAGCCGCAGGATAGCCAGCAGCACCAGCGGCACCCAGCTCATTCCTGCCACCAGGCCGAAGTGGCTCACCTGCGCGGACATGGCACCGGCGAAGGCGAACGACAGCGCCCCGAGGAAGCCGGCCAGCCGGCCGAGTCGCAGCGCCCGCAGGAAGCAGAACATCCCCAGCCCGGCGGTCTCCCAAGTCAAGATCAGTCCGGCGGTCCACGCCGCGGTACCGGGCAGGATCGCGAAAAGCCACGTCAGCGGGTATGCGGCAGCCGCGTTCCAGCCGCCGAGAAGCGGCGCGCCGCTCCAGATCCACGGATCGTAGAGCGGCAGGTGGCCGGCCCGAAGCTGGCTTCCCGCGAGCTCCCGCAGCGGGAAGTTCTGTGTCATGTCATCGCCGGGAACGACGGCGTGCCCCAGCAGGGCCGGGATGCCGAAGACCACGGCCGGCAGCAGGGCGAGCAGCAAGACAGGAAGCACGTCGCCACGGGGCAGCCAGGACCCGCGCACACGCGCGACAGCAGACGACCCGGCTGGCCGGGTCAGCAACGACGGGTCAGTCCTCATCACGCGAATGACAGCAGATGAATCTGAGAAAAGAATGAAGGTTTCCACCGAGAGAGGTTCGGCGTCCCGCTAGTGCCTCATGAGCAGCAGCGGCAGCGCCGCCACCGACGCGGCGCTCCAGATCTCCCCGGCGGCGAGCAGCCAGGGAACCGACGCCAGCTAGCAGGCGATATAGACGATCGGATTTGACGGCTTCGCCGCGGGACGGTTAGCGTCGGTAACGGGTTGACGCACCGCGGGAAGGAGCCGGTCATGCCGGAAACCAGCGAACTGCACCTCGCGGTGGCGCTCGACGGGGCCGGCTGGCACCCCGCCGCCTGGCGCGCGCCTGACGCGCGGCCCGGGGAGCTGTTCAGCGCCGGGTACTGGGCGGACCTGGCCCGTGAGGCCGAAGCCGGCGCCCTCGACTTCCTGACCATCGAAGACTCTCTCGGCCTGCAGACCGCCGGCCGCTTCGCCAGCCCTGACGACCGCACCGACCAGGTGCGCGGCCGGCTGGACGCGGTGCTGACCGCAGCGCGGATCGCCCCGCAGACCACGCGCATCGGCCTGGTTCCCACGGCGGTCACCACGCACACGGAGCCGTTCCACCTCTCCACGTCCATCGCGACCCTGGACTACGTGAGCGAGGGCCGGGCCGGCTGGCGCCCGCGGGTCGCGGCGTCGCCGGACGAGGCACGGCACTTCGGCCGCCGCGAGTTCCCGCCGCTGACTCAGGAGAACGTCACCGACCCCGCCGTCGCCGCGCACCTCAGCGACCTGTTCGACGAGGCCGCCGACGCCGTCGAGGTCGTGCGGCGGCTGTGGGACTCCTGGGAGGACGACGCGGTGATCCGCGACGTGCCGGCCGGCCGGTTCGTCGACCGCGGCAAGCTGCACTACATCGACTTCGACGGCCGCTGGTTCGCCGTCCGCGGCCCGTCCATCACGCCCCGCCCGCCGCAGGGCCAGCCCGTCGTCGCCTCGCTCGCGCACGCCGACGTGGCCTACCGCCTCGCCGCCCGCGCGTCCGACGTCGTCTTCGTGACCCCCGCCAGCGCGGAGCACGCCGCGCAGATCGTGGCGGAGGTCCGCGCCGCCGAGAATTATTCGGAACGTCCCCTGCCGCCTCTTCAGGTCTACGCGGACCTCGTGGTGTTCATCGACGAGGCCCCCGGCGCCGCCACGGCGCGCAAGCGGCGGCTCGACGACCTGGACGGCGCCGACTTCGCTACGGACTGCGCGGTCGTCGCCGGCCCTCCCGGCGAACTGGCGGACCTGCTGCTCGACTGGAAACAGGCGGCGGGACTCGACGGGTACCGGCTCCGTCCCGGCGCGCTGCCGCACGACCTTCAGCAGATCACCGGGGCGCTTGTCCCTGAACTGCGCCGCCGCGGCGCGTTCCGCTCCGGCTACGCGGAAAGCACGCTTCGCGAGCGTCTCGGCCTGTCCCGCCCCGCAAACCGATACGGGGCCGGCCGCTACCAGATTGGCGCCGCATGACCAAGCAGGTGATCCTCGGGGCGCACTTCCCCGGCGTCAACAACCACACCGTGTGGAGCGACCCGGCGGCGGGCAGCCAGATCGCGTTCTCCTCGTTCGCGCACCTGGCGCGGACGGCCGAGGCGGGCCTGTTCGACTTCTTCTTCCTGGCCGAAGGGCTGCGGCTGCGCGAGCAGCGCGGCAAGATCCACGACCTGGACGTGGTCGGCCGGCCGAACACGATGACCGTGCTCGCCGCGGTTGCCGCGGTGACCGGGCACCTCGGGCTGGCCGGCACGATCCAGGCGACGTACAACGAGCCGTACGAGATCGCGCGGCAGTTCGCCACGCTCGACCATCTGTCCGGCGGCCGCGCCGCGTGGAACGTGGTCACCTCGCCTGACGCGTTCACCGGGGAGAACTTCCGCCGCGGCGGCTACCTGGAGCGCGGCGGCCGGTACGTCCGCGCCGCCGAGTTCGTCCAGGCCACGCGGGAACTGTGGGACTCCTGGGATAGCGACGCGATCGTCGCCGACCCCGCTCGCGGAGAGTTCTTGCGGCCGGGAGCCAGGCGAGGACGTTTCGAATATTCGACTGAGAACTTCGGGATCTCCGGAAACTTCACCGTGCCGCGGTCACCACAAGTCCACCCCGTGATCCTGCAGGCGGGCGACTCGGACGGCGGGCGGGAGTTCGCGGCGCACAGCGCGGACGGGATCTTCACCAGGCACTCGACCTACGACGCGGGGCGCGCGTTCTACGCCGACGTGAAGTCGCGGCTGGCGCGGTACGGGCGGTCGCCCGGCTCGCTGAAGGTGCTGCCTGGAGCCAGCTTCGTGCTCGGCGACACCCCGGCCGAGGCCGAGGAACACGCGCGGCACATCCGGCGCCAGCAGGTCAGCCCGCAGACCGCGATCCTCATGCTCGAGCAGGTGTGGAACACGGACCTGTCGTCGTTCGACGCCGAAGGGCCGCTGCCGCCGTTCGACCCCGACCCGGAGTCCCCGTCGATCATCCAGGGGCGCGCCCGGATGTACGACGACCCGGTGGCGGTCGCGCGCAAGTGGCGGGCTCTCGCCGAGGAGCGGCACCTGTCGATTCGCGACCTGATCATCGAGGTGACCGGGCGGCAGACGTTCACGGGGACGCCGGCCTCGGTGGCGGCGGAGATCAACCGCAGCGTGCAGGACGACGCGTGCGACGGGTTCATCCTGGTGCCGCACCTGATCCCGGCCGGGCTTGACGAGTTCGCCGCCAAGGTCGTGCCGCTGCTGCAGGAACGCGGGGTGTTCCGGACGTCTTACGAGCCTGGTACGACCTTGCGGGACCGTCTCGGGCTGGGGCCCGCGCGGCCCGCCGCCTCGTGGGCCGCCGCTCGAAGGGAGCACGCCGATGCCTGACCCTGCCGTCGGCCCTGCCCTTGACCGGGCGGCGCCGCTGTCGATCCTCGACCTCGCCCCCGTGGTGGAGGGGTCCACGCCGACGGCGGCGCTGCGGAACACCCTCGACCTCGCCCGGCGCGCCGAAGACCTCGGCTACCTGCGGTACTGGGTCGCCGAGCATCATTTCGCCCCCGGCGTGGCGTCGTCGTCGCCCGCGGTGCTGATCGCGGCGATCGCTGCGGTGACGTCGCGGATCCGGGTCGGCGCGGGCGCGGTGCAGCTGGGGCACCAGACCGCGGCCGCGGTCGCGGAGGCGTTCGGCACGCTGTCCGGGCTGTATCCGGGACGGATCGACCTGGGGCTCGGCCGGTCCGGGCAGAAGCGCGAGGAGGCCGCGAGGGAGCAGGCGGCCGGCGGGTCCGCGGCGCCTTCGGTGTCGGTGGCCCCGGCTCCCGCGGCTCCCCCGGCTCCCCCGCGGACGGTGAACGGGCTGCTCATCCCCGGGCGCTTCTCGATCGCTCACCTGGCCAGGTCGCCGCGGTTCGCGCTGCAGGGCGAGTTGCTGCAGCAGGCGGGGGCGCGGACGCCGGACTTCGGCGAGCAGGTGAACGACATCCTCGCGTTCCTCGGCGGGACGTATGTGTCGACGTCTGGCCTTTCGGTTGAGGCGGTGCCGGGGACCGGCGCGGACGCGCAGGTGTGGATCCTGGGTTCGAGTGCGGGCCAGTCCGCTCAGGTGGCCGGCGCCCTCGGGCTGCCGTTCGCGGCGAACTACCACGTCAGCCCGGCGACGGTGCTGGAGGCGGTGGAGGCTTACCGGGCCGCGTTCCGGCCGTCGGCGGTGCTGGCGGCGCCGCATGTGCAGGTGTCCGCGGACGTCGTGGTGGCGCCGACTGACGCCGAGGCGCGGGAGCTGGCGTCGGGGTACGGGCTGTGGGTGCGTTCAATCCGCACCGGGGACGGCGCGATGCGGTTCCCGTCGCCGTCGTCCGCGGCGGCTTACCCGTGGACGGACGAGGACCGGACGCTGGTCTCGGACCGGGTCGATACCCAGTTCGCCGGGTCGCCGGCGACCGTGGCCAAGCACCTGCGAGTGCTGCAGGACGCGACGGACGCGGACGAGCTGCTGGTCACGACCATCACGCACTCCCATGCGGACCGGGTCCGCTCCTTCGAACTGCTGGCCCGCGAATGGGGCCAGGCCTGACCCGCTGCGGGCGCTCGCCCGCGCCCGGCGCCTGTCGTCGGCGGCCTGGCCGACCGCTTCTTGCTGTTATCAGGGCGCTGGTCGCCTCGCCGACGTGTCGATTGCGCAATTGACCTGCTCTATCGGTGTGCGCCAATGCCCTAGCACGCCGCCGCCTCACGATCGAGGCGACGTACGAGCTCTAGCAATGGCGACGTCGCCCCGCAGGCCGCATAGTTCACAGCGTCACCAAGTCCCGTTAGTGCTGGGGATGTGACCCCCCTCAGGGGCCAAATCCCCAGCACTAACCCAAAACAGCCCCTGGCCGGGTTCCGTGT
>NZ_JBARCR010000819.1:0-1923 GCF_049794275.1 Trebonia sp. | reverse complement strand
GACTCGGCTGCCTCGCGTTCGCGGTGGTGGTGGCCACGTTCCCGCTGGCCAGCATGGCCGGCCAGCTCAACCCCCAGATCGTCGCCTCCACACTGGTCACCCTCGCGTTCGCGGCGGTGGGCCTGCTCGTCGCGCTCCGCCAGCCGCGCAACGCCATGGGGTGGCTGCTGCTGGCCGGCAGCGTGCTGGTCGCACTCAACTTCGCCGCCGCGTACTACGCCGAGTTGGATTACCGGCTGGGGCACCACCTGCCGCTGGGCGCCGTCGCGCTGGTGCTGCAGCCGAGCTGGGCGCCGGGCATTGTCTCTTTCGGGCTCGCCGTCTTGCTGTTTCCCGACGGGAGGCTGCCGTCGCCGCGGCTGCGCTGGATCCTCCGGGTCTACCTGGCGATCGGCGCGGTCTGGGCGGGCGGCGCCGTGGCGATCACGATCGGCGCCATCGCCGCCGGGCAGGTGCGCGTCGACTCTAGCGGGGGCCTGGTTAGCATCGACAGCCCGCACGGTGACACCGAATGGTGGGGCATCGTCCAGATCGTGTTCTTCGTGCTGCTGATAGCCATCGCGATCGGCTCGCTCGCCGGGCAGGCGGTGCGGTTCAGGCGGTCCACGGGAGAACGCCGCCAGCAGCTCAAATGGCTGCTGAGCGGCACCGCCGTCGCCATGCCCGGGCTGGCCCTGTCCATCGCGTTCAGCAACCCCACCGGTTTCCTTGGCGTGGTCGGCGGCATCGGCTTCGCGATGGTGGCGGCGCTGCCGATCGGCATCGGCGTGGCCGTCTTGCGGTACCGGCTGTACGACATCGACCGCCTCATCAGCCGCACGCTCGCCTACGGCGCAGTCACCGTGCTGCTCGCCGGGGCGTACGCGGGCCTGGTCCTGCTGGCGACCAGGGAGCTGCGGTTCTCTTCCGAGGTGGCGGTGGCGGTGTCGACGCTGGCGGCGGCGGCCGCGTTCAACCCGGTGCGGCGGCGGGTGCAGCACGCCGTCGACCGCCGGTTCAACCGAGCCCGCTACGACGCGGACCTGATCGTGGCGGCCTTCGCCGCCCGGCTGCAGGACACGGCCGATCCCGACGCGACCACGCTCGACCTGGGCGAGACCGTCCAGCAGGCGCTCGAGCCCGCGCGCCTGTCGCTGTGGATTGGAGAGGTCGCGTCATGACAGGCACCGCGCAGGCGACGCGGGCGGCGCGGTCGCGGCCTCCCTGGCCGAAGGTGGCCATGGCCATGGCCGCGGCTGTGGTGGCGCTGCTCGCCACCGCCCCGTACCTCGGCTCGCAGACAGGTCCTGGGTCGGCCGGGTCGACGATCGGCGGGTTCGCGCTCGGACTGATGTTCCTCATCATGGCCGCGGTGGGCCTGGTCGTGGCGCGTTTCCAGCGCCGCAACCCAATCGGATACCTGCTGCTTGGCACTGCCTTGTGCTTCCTGATCACGCTGACCGCCGGCGGCTATGCCACGCTCGTGTACCCGCAGCACCGTCATCTTCCGTTCGGCGCGGTCGCGCTCGCGGCGGCCCAGGTAGGGCTACTCGCCATCTTCATGCTGCCGCTGATCGTGCTGCTCTTCCCTGACGGCCGGCTGCCGTCACGGCGCTGGCGCCGGCTTGTCGCCTGCGTCCTCGCGCTCGCGGTCTACGCCGTGGCGGCGAACGAGATCGGGATCGTGGCCGGGCTGCTCGGTCACCGGCTGCGGATCAGTTCGGACGGCACCGCGGTCATCGCCGCCCCGCTGTCCACTAGCGCCACTCTCGCGGGCTTCGCCGGGGTGGCCGTGCTGTGCGTGGCCGCCATCGTGCGCCAGGTGCTGGCCTGGCGGCGCGCGGGTACCGACCGGCGCCAGCAGATCAAGTGGCTGCTCAGCGGGGTGGGCGTGTTCCTCGTGATCGGCATTCCGTCCCTCGGGGTCAGCTCGGACATCTGGGA
>NZ_JBARCR010000818.1:0-1895 GCF_049794275.1 Trebonia sp. | reverse complement strand
CGCTCGCATTCGTGCACTAGCTCGACGACGCGCTGGTTCAGCGGGGCGGTCCGGCCGAGCGCGGCCGCCTGCGCGACGACCGCGCCGTTGATTACGTCTACCTCGGTCGGGCTGCCCCGCTCGAGGTCCTGTGACATCGACGCCTTCGTGGGTCCGAGACGGCTCAGCAGCGCCGCCAGGGCGCCCGCCGCGCGGGGCCGGTCGGCGTCCGCGTGCACGACGAGGTCGGCCGGGAGGATGCCCGCCACCTCGCCAGGCCGCACTCCGGCGGCGCACGCGACGTCATAGCCTTCGGTCCACAGCCGGTAGGCCAGCCATTCACCGGGCGGCTCGGCCGCCACCTGCCCGTAGGTCAGCCCCGACACGGCGCCGAGACCGGAAAAGGTGCTGTTGAGCAGGAGCTTGGCCCACACATGACCATTGATGTCGTCGACGACGACGGTTGGCGCGGCGGCGTCCAGGATGCCGGCCAGCTGGCCGGAACGCTCGCCCAGGTCCTGTCCACCCGGGCCGGAGCGGCCGAGGATGATCGGCGCTCGCGTCGTCTGGGCGACGTGGCCGGGGCTGATGTTCGTCGCGCCCCACTCGACGATGCCCGTGATGAGGCGGTCGGGGCCGGTGATCGCCGCCACCCGCGGCTGGATCAGCCCGTTGCCGAGGGACACGAACGTGCGCACAATCCCGCGGCTGACGAGCCCGGTGAGCACCGGCTCGAGATAGGGCGCCTTGAGGGTCAGCAGCGCGAAGTCGAACGGGCCCCGCAGGTCCGCCATGTCGGCGACGGCCGGAACCGGCACAACGGACGGCGTGCCGAGCTCGTCCAGCCGCAGCCCCGGCGACGTCAGCCGCGCGACGTGCTCCCGGTTCGCGTCCAGCGCTGTCACGTCATGCCCGGCCCTGGCGAGCTTGGCTGCGACGACTCCCCCGATCGCGCCCGCGCCGACCACGAGGACCCGCGGCCGGCCGGCCAGCGACGCCGGCGCGGCCGAATCATCGCGGTCGGGGAAATTCGGTGGTGTCATGTGCGTGGGTTTGGCTCCGGGGCAGGAAGGACTGTTGAGACGAGCCTAGTTAAGATTCGACTCTATGGCTAGTTATCGTTCCTTTCCTTGACATCCGAGTGTGTGACCTCGGATAATCAACACATTCGTTTATACGGCGACGTAGCCGAGCTTGCCGAGGCTCAAAGCTCGGCGGAGGTAAAAAACATGGCGCAGACAGTCACCGAAACAGCGGCAGCCGAGTCGGCCACGAAGGTCTCGGCCTTGCGCCGGCTGCACCACCACGCGTTCCCCGTGGCAGACCATGAAGTCACCAGGCAGTTCATGGAGGACATCCTCGGGATCCCGCTCAAGGCGACCTGGTGCGAGCGGTCGGAGCGCGGTGCCGTCGACCCGGAAGCCGAGGCGATGCCGGATGAATGGCAGGTAACGAAGCAGGGCACGGACTTCTGCCACACGTTCTACGAGCTCGCGGACGGCGGGGCCATCGCGTACTTCCAGTTCGACGGGCCCAACAAGAACCTCGTCGGGAGCACCAACATCTACTACCACCTCGCGCTTGAGACCGACCAAGCCGGCCAGGACGGGATCCACAAGCGGCTGCTCGACCGCGGGATCCAGCACCACATCATCAACCACGGGTACGTGACGTCGCTCTACGTCACGTCGCCCGACGGGCTCCTGTTCGAGTTCTGCGTGGACCCCGAGTTTGTCGACGAGATCCGCGAGATCCGCACCGCCAGCGCGCACGACGACCTGAAGCGCTGGCTGGGCGGAGACCACACGGTCAACAACCAGTGGCGTGGCACACCGCCGGAGATCTTCCCTGGTCGCTCCCTGTACGACCCACCCGCCAAGTAAGCACCGGTCCGGGCGGCCGGGCCGGCGCACGCC
>NZ_JBARCR010000817.1:0-1536 GCF_049794275.1 Trebonia sp. | reverse complement strand
CCTCGAAGCGGCGCGGCACTGCGCGGCCGACGGCGAGCTGACGCTCAGGGACCGCATCACGGCGCTGGTCGCCGCCACCCTGGCCAGCCGCCGCCTCGGCGATGACCGCGAGGCGGCTAGGTTGCTGGAGGAGGCGCTGGGGCTCGCCGAGCCACACCGCGCGTACCGGCCGTTCCTCGACATGGGCGGGGATGTGCACTCGGCGATCGCCATCCTGGTCCCGCCCGCCAGCCCGGCCGCCGGGTTCGCCGCACGGGTCCGTGAGCACCTCATCTCCCGGCCGCTCGCCAAGCCGCCTGACGCCGCGTCCGGCGGCCGCGATACGCCGACCCTCACCGCGAGCGAGCTGTCCGTGCTGCGCCTGCTGCGCTCGCACTTGACCAACCAGGAGATCGCCGACGCCCTCTACCTGTCGGTCAATACGGTCAAGACGCACCTGCGTGCGGTGTACCACAAGCTCGGCGTGTCCTCGCGCCGCGAGGCCGTCGATCGCGGTCGCCGCCTGCGCATGCTGTGACCGACCGCGACCGTTCACCCGGGTGACGGCGGCGGTTCACCCGCGATGGGTGATGAGCTCGCCCCGCGAACAGGCAGATGCTTAGAGACGACGATGAGTGAGGACCTGACAGCGCTCGCCGCCGACGCCTACGTGTACGGCTTCCCGCTGGTCACCAACCTCCGGGAGGTTAAGAAGTTCACCCGCGACGGCTTGGGCAGCCTGCCGCCCGCCCCGTTCAACAGCTTCAGCCACGCGACCGCCCTGGCCGGTCCCGCCGAACGGTTCGTCTCCGTCAACAACGACACCGTCTACTCGATCGCGCAGGCCGACCTGAGCGGCGGCCCGCTGCTCCTGTCGGTGCCGGACACGGCCGGGCGGTACTACGTGCTCCAGTTCGTCGACGCGTGGACCAACAACTTCGCGTACGTCGGCCGCCGTGCGACCGGCACAGCGGCCGGATCGTTCCTGCTGACCCCGCCGCACTGGAAAGGCAGTGGCCCCGCCGGGACCAGCGTCATCGAGTTCCCGACCACCGTGGGGTCGATCGTCGGCCGCTGGGCCTGCCAGAGCCCGGACGAGTTGCCCGCCGTCCGGGCGCTCCAGGCCGGGCTGACCCTGGCGCCGCACGGTGCCGGGGCAGCACCGCGCGGCATCCCCGCGCCCGCCCCAGAAGTGCCCGATGGCCTGGACTTCTACGAACGGCTGCGGAGCTGGGCGCGGACGTTCCCGCCCTCGGACGCCGACCTGGCGTACCAGCGACGGTTCGCCCCGCTCGGCCTGCACGCGCCCGAATCGCCGTACCGGCACTGCCCGCTAGGCCTGGCCGCCGCGCTGACCGCGGGCGCCGGGCAGGGCAGGCAGACCATGGAGGAGTCGCTGCGAGCGGACGACCTCTCCCCGGTGGTCAATGGCTGGACGCTCGGCTTCCACGGGTTCGACTACAACCTCGACCATCTCGGCCCTGGCACGATCGACGACCCGGCGTGGAAGATGCCCGACCGCACGGCCAGCTACCTGGCGCGGGCGCTGGCCGCGCG
>NZ_JBARCR010000816.1:0-2094 GCF_049794275.1 Trebonia sp. | reverse complement strand
GTGACCAGCTCCCCGGCTGTGGCGGCGGACGGCCTGCTGCTCGGCCTCGGCGCAGCATGAACCCGACGACTTAGGGCGGCCTGAGCCCGCTGATTTCATGATCACGAAAGAAAAGTACGCGCATAGGAGATTTTTCTTTCGTGATCATGCTGAGCGCCGCGGCTGAGGTCTTGCCAGGCCCGGCCGCCGTAGGCTCTGGCCCTTCGGCCTCTGTAAGTCACGGCGCGCACCCACATCAATGACGACTCGCCTGGCCCGGCAGCGGCGTAACACGACCTGGAATAGACAGGCGTGGCAGGCGTTGCCTTTTAGTGATGGCGGCCGGCAGCGGGGGCGGCGTAACGCCGGCGATCCAGGCTTTTGTATGCCATGGGTGAGCACAATTTTGTCTTGAGTAACATCCGTTCTTCTTACCTGCTTAGAGGTCCATGTTTTTCGCCACGCACAGAAACGACCATGATCGGCACCCGGTGCCGGCGTCCCTGGTCCGTCCGGCGAAGCAGCTCATGGTGGTGCGCAAGCGGACCCAGCCGGCGGCCGTGTACGTCGCCAGGCTCACCGCGACGGCGACGTTCGCCTACCTGATCGCGCTGCTGGTCCCGGACGGGACCGCGCGTCCGGTGCTCGCGCCGCTGACCGCGCTTCTCGTGCTGCAGGCTAGCCTCTTCCAGACGATCCGCAGCGCCATGCGCAAGGTGGTGGCCGTGACCGCCGGCGTTCTCGTGGCGGTCACGGTCTCTGCGTTCGTCGGCTTCAGCTGGTGGCTGCTCGCGCTGCTCATCGCTGGCGCGCTGACCCTCGGCTACCTGCTTCGCCTCGGCGACGACCTGCTCGAGGTGCCGATCAGCGCGATGCTGATCTTCGCGTCGGCTGGCGAGCACGCGGCCGCGTCCGGCCGGGTCGTCGACACCCTCGTCGGCAGCGCCGCCGGGCTGGCCGGCGGGCTGGCCTTCGCGCCGCTGCGGGTGCAGTCGGCCCGCGAGGCGGTCGGCGAGTTGGCCAACAGGCTGGCCGGGCAGCTCGACAAGATGGCCGCCGACCTGGCCGATATCCCGGCCGGCGAAGCGCCCGACCCGGCCCGCGTCGCCGAGTGGCTCGACCAGACCAGGGCGCTGCGCGGCGAGATCGAGAACGTCGATGACACGCTCCGGCAGGCAGAAGACAGCTCCCGGCTGAACCCGCGCACGCTCCGCACGCCTGGCGCGCTGCCGGTGGCGGAGGTCGCGCTGCGCGGCGGGCTGGAGACGCTCGAGCACGCCGCGGTGACGTTGCGCGGCCTGACCCGGTCGATGCTGGACAGCTCCCGGACCGCGACCGAGGCCAGCCCGGTCAGGGACGAGCAGACCCGCGGCCGGCTGGCCAGCGTGCTCACGCAGCTCGGACAGGCGATCCGCGCGTACAGCAGGCTCGTGCAGACGCTGCCGTCGGACCCGGAGCCGCTCGAATCCGAACTCACCGCCGCGCTCGAGGACGCGCACCGTCAGCAGGACCTGCTCGCGGACATCCTCGAGCCGCGCACCGCGCCCGAGGGCGGCGCCAGCGAATGGCCGATCCGCGGAGAGATACTGGCCCACATCGACCGGCTGCGCACCGGGCTGCAGGTGGACCTCGGCGAGATCGCCCTCCCGCCCGGCCGCCGCCGGCAGCCGGGCAAGATACGCGCCCTGCTGCCGGCCGGCCTCCGGCTCCCGCGTCCCCAGGTCCGGAGGCGCCCCCGGGTCGCGGAGCAGCCTCAGGACCCTGAGAGCCCCCAGGCCCAAGAGCAGCCTCAGGTCCCGAAGGAGAGCGACCCGCGGGACATCACGCCGACCCGCTGAGCCCGGCGGGCGACCGCGCCATCATGGCTCACCAGGATCAGCGTCAGCTGGTACTCGCGCCATAGCTTCTCCATCAGCCCGATGATCTCGTCGCGGGTCTCCTCGTCCAGGTTGCCCGTCGGCTCGTCGGCGAGCAGCACCTTCGGCTCCTTGATCAGGGCCCGGGCGATCGCGACGCGCTGCTGCTGGCCGCCGGACAGCTCGGACGGCAGGTGCCTGGCCCGGTCGGTGAGCCCGACGCTGTCCAGCGCCGCGGCCACCTTCCGCCGCCGTGCGG
>NZ_JBARCR010000815.1:0-6277 GCF_049794275.1 Trebonia sp. | reverse complement strand
GTTTCAACCTGGAACCACGTGCGAACGGTGACGGCCCTGGCGGGCAGCGCGGCATTCATCCTCGCGCTATAGGGCCGGTAAGCCTAGCCAGTCGGCAGCTGGTAGTGCCGCACGCCGCGCCTGCCGTCGATCTCAAGCAGCGCGCCGCACAGCATCCCGTCGCCGTACTCGCTGCCCGGGTTGATCGCCAGGGTGGGGCCGAGCCGGATCGCGCCGCGGGACTCGTGGATGTGCCCGTGCAGCCCGAGCATCGGCTGGTACTCCTCGAGGACGCGGCGCACCGCTTCAGAGCCGACCGACTCCATCACCACGGCGCCGCCCTTGACCACGGGTTTCAGCGATCCGTCCAGGGCCGGGGCCCGGTCAATGGCGGTGCGGGCGGGCGGGACGTGCAGGTTGAAGACGGCCCGTTCCGGCCGCTCGACCGCGGCGGCCTTCTTCTCGACGCGCCGCAGGATCTCGTCGTCGGGCAGCTCGCGCGGGGTGTGCCATGGCGTCGGGTTGGAGTAGCCGAAGGACAGCATCGTGATGCCCTCGCCGAGGTCGACCAGGCCCTCCTCGGTCTCGGTCAGCACCGGCGAGTCCCGCAGCAGGCCCTGCAGTTCCGGCGGGTCGTCGTTGCCGGTCATCGCGTAGAGCGGGATCCCGGTGCCGGCCAGCCGCTGCTCCGCGAGATCCAGCCACCGGGTCAGCGTCTCCCGCATCACCTTGAGGAAAACGGCGTGCACCGCCTCCGGGTCGTCCCAGATCTCCTCGAGCTCCTCGTCGGTGGTGCGGTACGGGTAGAAGCCCATGTCGCGGATGCGGGTCTCGACCTGCGCGGTCTCGTCGGCGCTGAGCACCCGCTCGCCGTGAAACTGCCTGATGAGGAAGCCATCGCCGGGGCGGGCCACCACAGGGACCACCGCCTTTCCCGACACGTCGCCGCCCAGGATCAGCGTGTCGGCCTGGTAGAACCGCGCCGCGTTGAGGAACTTCCGCCAGCACACCTCCGAGCCATGGATGTCGGTCGCGAAGTAGATCCGCTTCGTCACCTGGTGACCTCCTCGGGCAGCTGGTACCAGCGCACCCGGCGCCCTACCTTCGCCCGAAGTTGCCACGACAGCGACTTGGGCGCGGCGGTGAGCGCGCCGGTGATGGTGGCGATCCTGCCCGCGATCCGCTCCCGGTCGGCCGGGCCGGCCGGTAGGTCGCCGAGCATGCCCGCGCACGCGCTGAGATTGTCGGTAACAGTGGTGTACAGGCCCCAGTCGGCGCCGCACCTGGCGGCCACCGGGGTGAGGTTCAGCCGGCCGGGACCGTCGGCGTCGGCCGGCTCGTGATCCCACAGCAGCATCGCCGTGTCCGACAGGTCCTTGGCGTTGACCTCGGCGATCTGCAGCTTGGTGAGCAGCAGCTCGGCCGCCGCCAGCGTCTCAGGCTCGGCTTCCAGCCTGGCGCCCAGGTCCAGCGTGTGGGACATCTCGAACGTGTCGAGGAAGACGTCCACCTGCCAGCCGCCAGGACCGTGGTACAGCAGGCGCCGCGCGCCGTGCGTGGCGTTGAACACCCGCTCCGGCTCGAAGCCTTCTTCCTCGAGGGCCGACCGCAGCGCGCGCGACTGGCGCTTGTGCGCCACCAGGTCGATGTCCGGATAGCTGCGGCCGAGCGCCGCGCGGGCCGCCGCCGACCCGCGCAGCCAGATGGCCACCCCGCCGACCAGACGGACCGGGATGGAGCGTGCCGCGGCGGCTGCCACGATGGCACGCCCTTGTGCCACCATGGCAGGCTCCTGCCCGCTCTCCGCCGCGGCGTCTGCCGTACTGCCTTCCGTCATTCCGGCGGGATCTCCGCGAACGTCTGGGAGAGCTGCATGCCCTGGTGGCGCCGGTACAGCCGGACGCCGATGTAGTACACGATGCCGAGCAGCGGCGCGGTGAAGGCCTCGATCATGGGCTTGAAGCCGAACGACCCGCCGAACCCGGTGTGGAAGGCCACCCAGATCACGAAGCCCCACGAGATCGCGGAGATCGCCGCCACGATGGTGATGACCGGCACGCCGAGCAGCTTCGGCTTCGCCCACCCCGGCGCCTGCGCGTGCATCTGCGGGCGCCGCCACGGCACGACCGCGGCGGAGATCGACACGATGATGAAGGCGACGCCCATCACCGCGATCACGTTCAGCAGGTAGTTGCCCAGGCCCTGGTAGACGGTCAGGTAGTTGAGCAGCTCGACGACGCAGCCGATCGTGATGGTGGCGATCACCGGGGTGTGGAACCGGTCGGACACCTGGGTCAGCTTCTCGGGCGCGAGCCGGTCGAACGACCACGCGAACATGTTCCTCGTGCCCATCATGAAGCCGGTCGGCGTCCACCAGATGATGGCCAGCACGAAGCACAGCGCGACGAACGTGAGCAGCCACGACGGCCCGGGCAGGAAGTTGACCAGCGCCGGCAGGTAGGGCAGGAACGGCAGCGTCCAGTGCGCCGAGCCGCCGCCGAGGCCGTTGAAGACGACCGCGCCGAAGAAGTTGAAGCCGAAGTACTTGTAGATCAGGGCGGTGGCGAGCACGTAGCCGATCGCCGAGATCAGCAGCGCGCCGAGGATCGACGTGGTGGCCGTGCGACGGACGTTACGGATCTCCCCGGCGAAGTACCCGGTCCACTGGAAGCCCGTGTAGACCTGGAAGCAGTAGATCATGGCGAACAGGGTGGCGCCCCAGCCGATGGCGCCTGCCGCGCTGAAGCCCTGGTGGCTAGCCTGCGCGAGCACCGCGCCGTACGTGGTGCCTGAGTGCGTGTTCCACGAGTGCACGAAGTGCCCGTGGCTGCCGACGGCCATGGCGATCAGCCAGATGATCATGCCGACCCAGACGACCACGAAGGCGACGAACATGTACCGCGCGACGACGCGCACGCCCAGCACCATCACGGCCGTGAATATCGCGGTGAGGATCGTCGCGATGATCATTATCTCGCCCTTGCTCGGCGAGGTGATGAACGACGAGTGGATGCCCGCCACGTAGGCCGCGGCCGGGCCCATGACGCTCAGCATGTACGTGAAATTGAACGCGATCCAGGTCAGGAACACGAAGGTCAGCGAGAAGTTCGCGAAGAACCCGAGGAACGGGTTTAGCGTCCGGGACACCCAGACGTAATCTCCGCCCGATCGCGGCATGATAACGGTGTAGTAGAGATACACCAGTCCACACGTGGCGACCAAGGGCGTGGCCAGCAGGAACGACAACAGCAGGTTGGCATGCGGCCAGAACGTCGGCGCAAACGCCATTACCTCGGTGATCCCAACCGGGATCAGCACAGCGGAAAAGACCAGGTTAAAGGCGTCGAACGCGCTTAGTTCGCGCACGAGGCCGGTGGCGTTCCTGACAAAAAGGTTACGGCTACTTGCGGGCGGAGTCGCGTCGGCCCGGGACCCTGTGGTAGTCAACTGCATCCTCCTGGTGGGGGTTATCTACAGCCTCACAAGCATCGCAGGCGCGGCCCCCCACCGTGCCACCTACGCAATTCTCAGGCAGTCTGGTTTTAACGTCAATAAGGGTAATTCGAATTACATCTATCATTACTGTGCGTATTGGACCCGTTTCTTTACGTGATGAGCGCGGCGGAGGCGCGGTGGACGGCACCCTGCTGCGCTGGCATGATGCCGAACATGCAGACGCCGCTGTCTCCGCTGGATTTCGCCCGCCGTACCCGCCGGCTGCACGGGGCGCGCGAGGCCGTCGTCGACGGCAGCCTCCGGCTGACGTACGAGCAGTTCTTCGACCGGTGCGACCGCTGGTCGGCCGCGCTCCAGGGGCTGGGCGTCGGGCAGGGAGACCGGGTCGCGACCATCGCGCCGAACACCCACGCGCAGCTCGAGTCGTTCTACGCCGTGCCGCAGCTGGGCGCCGTCCTCGTCCCCGTCAACTACCGGCTGACCCCCGACGACTTCGCCTACATCGTGAACCACTCGGGTTCGACCGTCGTGTGCGTGCACAGCGACTACCTGGCGGACGTCGACGCCGTCCGGGACCAGATGCCCGGGGTGCGGCACTTCGTCGCGTTCGAGGGGACGCGCGACGGGTGGCTGGACTACGAGGCGGCGATCGCCGCCGCCGAGGCCCGTTTCAGCCGGCCGGAGATCGGCGAGCTCGACCTGCTCACGATCAATTACACGAGCGGCACGACCGCGCGGCCGAAGGGAGTGATGATCACCCACAGGAACGCCGCGATGAACACCATCGGCACGCTGCTGCACCTGCCGATCGCGGTCGGCGAGCGATATCTGTGGACGCTGCCGATGTTCCACGCGAACGGCTGGACGTACACCTGGACCGTCACGGCGGCCGCGGGCACCCACGTCTGCCTGCGCAGGGTGGATCCGGCGACCGTGTTCCGGCTGATCAGGGACGAGCACGTGGCCTTGATGTGCGCGGCGCCGACCGTGCTCATCTCGCTCGCCAACGCGCCGGCGGAGACGCGCGGTGACGTGGTGCCCGGGGTGCGCGTCATCACCGCGGGAGCGCCGCCGGCCGCCGCCACGATCGAGCGGCTCGAGGGCGAGTTCGGCTGGGAGGTCACCCACGTCTACGGCCTGACAGAGACCGCGCCGTTCATCACCGTCTGCGCGCCGCTGCCCGAGCACGCGGACCTGCCGCCCGCCGAGCGGGCGGTCGTCAAGGCGCGGCAGGGCGTGGAACTGCTCACGTCGGGCGAGCTCCGGGTCGTCGACGCCGAAGGCAACGAGGTGCCCGCCGACGGGCAGACGCTCGGCGAGATCACCGTGCGCGGGAACGTAGTCATGGAGGGGTACTACAACGATCCCGAGGCGACGAAGCGGGCGATGGGCGACGGCTGGTTCCACTCCGGCGACGCCGCCGTGGTGCATCCCGACGGCTACGCGGAGATCAGGGACCGGATCAAGGACGTCATCATCAGCGGCGGCGAGAACATCTCGTCGGTCGAGGTGGAGGGCACCCTGCTGCGGCACCCGGCCGTGGCGGAGGTCGCGATCGTCGGGGTGCCGAGCGAGCGGTGGGGTGAGACGCCGCACGCGTTCGTGGTGCTGCGTCCTGGCGAGTCCGCGACGGAGCCTGAGCTGATCGCGTTCGTCCGCGACCGGCTGGCCCACTTCAAGGCCCCGCGCGCCGTGACGTTCGTCGACGAGCTGCCGAAGACCGCGACCGGCAAGATCCAGAAATACGTCCTCCGCGGCGGCGCCAACCTCTCCCGCCAGTAACTCCCCCGCGGGGTGCTCGCGGATGCGGCCCACCGCCCAGCGCAGGGCTTCCGCGCGGCTGGCGACGACGCCGGCCACGATCAGCGCGTCAATGGTCGCGAGGTCGGCGGGCCCCAGCAGGACCCCTATCCTGGCGAATTCTGGTGAGTTCTCCATCGGGTCGGGCGGCTTCCCCAGCCATCGCATGCCGCCCCAGTTCGGCCTGGATGGCGCGGCCCGCCGTTCCGGCGTATCGGGAACGAACTCGATCCACGCGATAGACGGGAGCAGCCCGGCGTGCAGCTTGTCGACTCCCTCGCTGTTGGCCTCGGCCCATTCGTGCAGGGTGTCGCGGCTGTCCCAGTCCTCTTCCGGCCTGCCCGCCCGGTCGATGAAGACCCGGATCGCGGTGTCCCCCGGTTCGACGCCCGGATCGTCGCCATATCCCAGCACGTCCACCCGGGCGAACGTGCCCGCGGGGAAAAACGACAACAGGCGCTCGCGTAGCGAGTCAGATACTGCGTTGTCCACGGGAGCAACCTAGCGGCGGGGTCCGACAAACGAGCGAATGCCGCCGTTACCTGATTCGCTCCCGGCTAAATGTCAGAACCGTTCGGCATGATGGGCATGCCCGGAGTGTTGCGGCAAGTACACAGATCGCCGATCATTCCGGTTTCCGCGCCGATGTGCCGCCAGCTTATCTATCCGGGCTTTAGTTTGTCGTCTAGCTAGGGTGGAGTAAACTAATGAGGAAGGGAGTCCGCTACCGGGTACTCGAGCGAGCACTGTTGGCGCAGAGGTGCACGCCGCGGACCGGCAAGGGCGATCATGTGGTCTGGTACTGCCCCTGCGGCCGACATATCGCGGTTGCTGTTCGAGCTCGCGTCGTGTCACCAGGCGTGGTTCGCGACGTAGTGGCCAAGCTGGCTTGCCTGCCGGAAGGATGGCTGGAATGACTAGGTACGACGTCACCGCCAGGCACTGGAAGCATGGCTGGGAGCTGCACATCGATGGAGTGGGCGTCACCCAGTCCCGGAACCTCGCTGAGGCTCAGACGGTGGTGCGAGACTACGTCGAATCG
>NZ_JBARCR010000814.1:0-1655 GCF_049794275.1 Trebonia sp. | reverse complement strand
GGCCGGCGCACGCCGGCCCGGCCGCCCGGACGTTTCACCGTCTCAGCTGCTGGAGGCTGCCCGTAATGAGTTTTCTAATCGTGAACGCGTTGACACCCGAATGCACCGATGAGAAACGGCTGAGCGTACGCGACGAGCACTTGGCCTACGGAAAGCGCAACCGGGACCTTGTCCGTCTCTCCAGCCGCACGTTCAGCCCCGACGGCGAGACGCTGACCGGCGGCTTCTTCGTGCTGCGGACCGATGATTACGCGCAAGCCAAGAAGTTCTACGAGAACGACCCGTACGTGATCAACAACATCTGGAGCTCGGTCACCTTCGCCTCAGTTCAGCTGCCGGAAGAGACCGCCTCGTGAGGCTCGCGACGATCGTCACTGACAACGGCACCTCGGCCGCCAGGATCGACAACGGAAGCGTGATAGCGCTCCCCTATCCGGACGTGGTCGCACTGCTGCACGATCCCGGCTGGGCCAGTGTCGCCGGGAAAAAGGGGATCGAGTTCGGTGACGCCACCGCCCTGACCCACAATGTGCCCGTGGTCCGGCCGGAGAAGACCATCTGCGTCGGGCTGAACTACCGCAGCCACGTCGAGGAGACGAACAACAAGCGGCCGGAGTACCCGACGCTGTTCTCCAAGTTCCCCGACTCGCTGACCGGGGCGACCAGCCCGATCCCGCTGCCCAGCGTCTCCGACTCGGTCGACTGGGAGGCCGAGCTCGGCATCGTGATCGGCAAGCCCGCCCACCATGTGCCGGTCGAGGACGCGCTGTCCTACATCGCCGGCATGACCGTGGTCAACGACGTGTCCATGCGGGACTGGCAGGGCCGCACCAGCGAATGGCTGGCCGGCAAGAACTTCGAAGCCTCGACCCCGGCGGGGCCGGTGCTCGTCACTGTCGACGAGCTCGACGACCCGCTCGACCTGGCGATCTCGTGTGAGGTCGATGGTGAGATCATGCAGCAGGCCAGGACCTCCGAGCTCCTGTTCGGACTGGCCGAACTGGTGTCGTACGCCTCCACGTTCACCACCCTGCGCCCCGGCGACCTCATCGCGACAGGAACTCCCGAAGGGGTGGCGCTCGCCCGCCCCGGCAAGCCGTACCTGCGCGATGGTCAGCTGGTCACGACGACGATCGAAGGCGTCGGCTCCTGCCGCAACCGGTTCTACGCCGAGCACGAGTAGCCGACGGCAGCCGCGCGTCACGTCATGAAGGCGGTCAAGCTGCAGGCGCCGCGCCGGGCGAGCGTGGTCGAAGAGCCGGCGCCCATCGCCGGACCAGGCGAGGTCGTCATCCGCATCGATGCCACCGGGCTGTGCGGGTCGGACCTGTCCACCTGGCTGGGCCATCACCCGTTCCGCCGGCCGCCTGTCGTGCTCGGGCACGAGGCGGCCGGCACCGTGGTCGCCGTCGCCTCGGACGTGACAAGCATCGCGCCGGGGACGCGGGTGGCCCTGTGCCCGCTGATCGCGTGCGGGCGGTGCGCCTCCTGCCGTCGCGGCCAGGAAAATCTGTGCCTGGACCGGCGCGTCCCCGGTGTCGGCTGGGGCGGGACCTATGCCGACTTCGTGACCGCGCCCGCGGACCGCGCCTTCCCTGTGCCGGACTCGGTCAGCATGACGGCGGCGGCGCTGATCGAGCCCGCCGCGGTGGCGC
>NZ_JBARCR010000813.1:0-1642 GCF_049794275.1 Trebonia sp. | reverse complement strand
GCCTTCGGTGTCGTATGCCCAGCCGTGGTAGACGCAGCGGAGGACGGAGTCCTCGTTCCGGCCGTAGTACAGCGACGCGCCGCGGTGCGGGCAGTTCTCCTGCACGAGCCCGATCCGGCCGGTGGTGTCCCTGAAGGCGACCAGGTTCTCACCGAACAGCCGGACCCGGGCGGGCGCGCCGCCCGGCTCGGGGATCTCGGCGGTCAGGCAGGCCGGCGTCCAGTACCGGCGCAGCAGCTCGCCCATCAGCGTCCCGGGTCCCACCCGAGTGAGGATCTCGTTCTCTTCTGCCCGCAGCATGCCGTACCTCCGATGAGAAGACCACCGCAATCATACCAATCCATCTATTAACAAAAATGATTAGAGATATCCAATTCAACGATGATGTCGAATGATCGAATTTCCGTGCGTGATTTGTCCCGGATTCTGGTGTCTTATCCCACACGATGATTGCCGTTGCCCCTTGCCTCGCCATGCGACACCGTCGTACGGTGGTGACCGAACACCATGTCCGGTTTTCGGACCCACGAAGACAGCCTCGGCGCGTGCATAGTTCCGCGGAAGACGGGCAGACGTGCCAGGTCAGCTATCCGGCGGGTGGGAGTAGCTCATGCCGCAGCCGATCGTGCGTCGCATCGCTCACCGAGCGGTGCAGCTCGCGATGGTGGCTGCCGGGATCTTCGTCGTCATGCTGGTGTTCTCGCGGCAGGCGCACGCGGCCACGGACCCCCCGCCGCCCCCGGCCCACTCCTCGGCGCTCTCGCCAGTCTCAACGGCTAGTTCAGTGGTCGGCTCGACCGTCAACGCCGCGTCAGACGCCCTCACCGGGCACTCTGGCCCAGCGGCTGCGGGCGCGAGCCCCACCGGCACGAGCTCCAGCGCCACAGGCTCCGGCGGCAGCTCCGAGAACGCCTCCCCGGCCACGGACAGCACCGGGACTGAGAACGCCTCCTCGAGCACCGGCACGAGCCACCCGAGCACGGGCTCGGCCGCCAGCCAGCCGGGGACGGCCCACTCGGCCCCGGATGCCACCCAGACGGGCGCGAGCCAGTCGGGCTCGGGCACCAGCAACTCCACCGTCGACAGCAGCGACGTCAAGAGCACCGCCCGCTCGGCCGCGGGAACCGCCTCGGCCGGGGGAACCGCCTCCTCGGACACGGCCAACTCAGTCTCGGGTTCGGGCGCCGGCCGCGCGAGCGCGGCGCTCGTCCCGTCTGCCGGGGCGCCGGGGCAGTCCGCGACGAGCGCGTCGGGGACCGTCCGCAAGGCCGCGGCTGGCGCGGCGCTGCCCGCCTTGGCGACGGGCACGTCGCCGCAGCAACAGACGGCTGGCTCCGCGACAGGTCACCAGACGGCTTCGCCCACCGCGGGGCAGTCACTGGCGCCGGTCACCGCCCACGCTGCCCAGGGCCTTCGGCCGGTCGCCAGCACCAACACGGCGGGCCCGCTCGTTCCCACCGTCACGCAGACGCCAACCGCAGCGCCGACTGCATCGCCCGCCACGTGGGCGCCAGCGGCCGTGACGAGCACGGCGCCGGTGCTACCGAACCTCAGTGGGCCACCCGCGGCGAAGACCACGCCGCCAACCGCATCGCCCGAAGCGCAGGGGCCCGCAACCACGACGGTGGCCCCGGTGCTGTCA